>DBGCEW010000104.1:0-8917 GCA_048357495.1 Frisingicoccus sp. | reverse complement strand
GATTGAAGATGCCCTCAGTGCGGCGATGAATTCTCTGGAGGGCGCCTATTCTCTGGTGCTGATGTCACCCCAGAAGCTGATCTGTGCCAGAGATCCTTACGGTTTTCGTCCTCTGTGCTATGGAAAAACGCCGGAGGGGATGTATGTGGTTGCCTCTGAAAGCTGTGCCTTGAAGGCAGTCGGAGCGGACTTTATAAGGGATGTGGAACCGGGAGAAATTCTTGTGTTCAGCCGGAACGGTCTTGTTTCCCGCAGAGAGCATTGTGGCTCCGGGAAGAAAAAAATATGTATTTTTGAATATATTTATTTTGCCCGGCCGGATTCGGTGATTGATGGGGTATCGGTGCATGGGGCACATATCCGTGCGGGAAAAATTCTTGCGAAAACCCATCCGGTGGATGCGGATGTGGTTATCGGAGTTCCGGATTCCGGGCTGGATGCAGCGCTTGGCTTTAGCAGGGAATCCGGCATTCCTTACGGTGTTGGCCTGATTAAAAACAAGTATATTGGAAGAACATTTATTTCACCGGGACAGAATACCCGTCTGGATCAGGTAAAAATCAAACTCAGTGTTATCGGGGAAAATGTGAAAGGTAAGCGGATCGTGTTGATTGATGATTCCATTGTGCGGGGAACGACGAGCGGACGTATTGTGAAGCTTCTTCGTGATGCGGGAGCCAGAGAAATCCATATGCGGATTTCGGCGCCGCCATTTCTGCATCCCTGTTATTATGGCACAGATATCGATTCGGAAGATAATCTCATTGCCTGCAAACATTCTGCAGAGGAAATTGCAAAAATTATCGGTGCCGATTCTCTGGGCTATTTACCGGTAGAGGAGCTCGGGGAACTGATTGGAAGCGATGCCTATTGCAGTGCCTGTTTTGACGGACAGTATCCGACGGAGATACCGGAGGATACAAGAAAGGACCGGTTTGAACAGAAGCTTTCGGAGGTTTATAAAACAAATGACAGATAAAGGGAGGCTCACGATGACGGCGGCATATAATAGAAAGATTATTTTAGAGGACGGCAGTGAATATTACGGGTATGCTTTTGGCGCTGTCTCTGACAGAGTATGTGAAATTGTTTTCAACACGTCGATGGTGGGATATCAGGAAATTATTTCGGATCCATCCTATACCGATCAGGCGGTGGTAATGACCTATCCTCTGATTGGCAATTACGGTATGGCAGCGGAGGATTATGAAACGGAAAATCCAACGATCGGCGGGCTTATTGTTCA
Source organism: Frisingicoccus sp. (assembly GCA_048357495.1). Classification (GTDB taxonomy): domain Bacteria; phylum Bacillota; class Clostridia; order Lachnospirales; family Lachnospiraceae; genus Frisingicoccus. Next base: position 7,671 of record DBGCEW010000104.1, on the reverse strand, counting down.
TCAATATAACGATTTCCCTTCCAATTTTCGAAGCTCGGCGACTCTTTCAGAAGTGATGAAAGCTTATGGAATTCCGGGAATATACGGTGTGGATACACGGAAGCTGACCCGGTCCATCCGGGATTTGGGCAGCCGGAAGGTGTTGATGACGGATGCGTCGGTGTCTTTGGAGGAAGGACTTCGCCGATTGGCTGAAAGCGCCGTTCCTTCGGATGCGGTATCCCGGGTGAGCTGCAGGGAAATCTGGCATGCCGATGTGCCGGGAGCGAGATACCACGTTGTGGCGATCGACTGTGGAATGAAAAGAAATATTGTACGTTCCCTGAATCACCGGGGATGCAAAGTGACCGTAGTTCCATGGGATACGCCGGCAGAAGCTATAGAAAAGCTCTGTCCCGATGGTGTTTTTATATCCAACGGGCCGGGAAATCCGGCGGATGTACAGCCGGTGATTGAAACCATCCAAAAGCTGCGGGGAAAATATCCGATTTTTGGCATATGTCTCGGACATCAGATGATTGCTCTGGCCTACGGGGCGAGAACCTATAAGCTGAAATTCGGACACCGGGGCGGTAATCATCCGGTTCAGAATATGGAAACGGGTAAAATCGAAATGACATCCCAGAATCATTCCTATGCGGTGGATCTGGAGAGCGTGGATGGGACAGACCTCACGGTGACGCATATAAATCTGCTGGATAAAACGGTGGAAGGGGTTCAGTGTGTAGCGGATAAGGTTTTCAGCGTTCAGTATCATCCGGAAAGCGCTCCGGGACCTCAGGACAGCGCATACCTGTTTGACTATTTTATCAAGTGGATGGAGGAGGAAAGTCATGCCTAAGAGAACAGATATTAAAAAGATTCTTGTTATCGGTTCGGGACCCATTGTTATCGGACAGGCAGCCGAATTTGATTATGCCGGAACCCAGGCCTGCCTCGCCCTCAAAGAGGAGGGGTATGAGGTTGTCCTTTGCAACTCCAATCCGGCAACCATTATGACAGATACCAGTATTGCCGATAAGGTATATATGGAGCCGTTAAACCTGGAATATATTGCCAAAATTATCCGGTATGAGCGTCCGGATGCCATTCTTCCCGGCATCGGTGGTCAGACGGGATTGAATCTGGCGATGCAGCTTGAGAAAAAAGGGGTTCTGGCAGAATGCCGCGTCGAGCTGCTGGGAACCAAAAGCGCCAGTATTGAAAGGGCCGAAGACAGGGAATTGTTTAAAGAACTTTGTGAAAGTCTTGGTGAGCCGGTGCTGCCTTCCGATATTGCTGAAAATATCGAGGATGGACTCAGGGTTATTGAAAAAATCGGTTATCCGGTGGTACTTCGTCCGGCCTTTACTCTGGGCGGGACCGGCGGTGGATTTGCCGAGAATGAGGCGGAATTTTTGCCGCTGATGAAAAAAGCCCTGTCCCTTTCTCCGGTGAAACAGGTTCTGATAGAAAAAAGTATTAAAGGTTATAAAGAAATTGAATATGAAGTCATGCGGGACAGCCGTGATACGGCAATAACCATCTGTAATATGGAAAATATGGACCCGGTAGGGATTCATACCGGAGATTCTATCGTTGTATGTCCGTCACAGACCCTGACGAATAAAGAATATCATATGCTCCGGGACAGTGCGCTGAAAATTATCCGGGCCCTTGAAATTGAAGGCGGCTGTAATGTTCAGTTTGCACTGGATCCGAATTCCTTTCAGTATTATCTGATCGAGGTCAATCCGAGGGTTTCCCGGTCTTCTGCTCTGGCATCGAAGGCAAGCGGTTACCCGATTGCCCGGGTGTCGGCGAAAATCGGTATCGGTATGACGCTGGACGAAATACAGATTGCCAATACGCCGGCAGCCTTTGAACCGGCTCTGGACTATGTGGTGACGAAAATGCCCCGTTTTCCTTTTGATAAATTCACGGATGCGGACAATGCCCTCGGCACTCAGATGAAGGCGACGGGAGAGACGATGAGTATTGGCAGAACCATGGAGGAAAGCTTACTTAAAGCGGTCCGTTCTCTGGAAGTTGGCCGGCATCATCTCTACAGTCCGGAATTCGAAAAACAGAGTGAAAAGGAACTGCTGGAGTACATTAAAATCGGTACGGATGACCGTATTTATGCCATTGCAGCGCTGTTCCGCCTTGGATGTGAGTCGGAAAAAATTGCAGCCTTTTCCGGGATGGATCTGTTTTTTATTCGTAAGATCAAAAATATTGTCGAAGAAGAGCAGGAAATTAAAGCGAATCCGGGAGATGAACGGGTTCTTTACAGGGCAAAGAAAATGGGCTTTTCAGATAAGGCGATAGGAAAGTTCTGGAATATGGAAGAATCGGAGGTATTTGATCTGCGGAGAAGCAAGGGCATTGTTCCGGTGTATAAAATGATCGATACCTGTGCTTCGGAGTTTGAAAGTTATATTCCGTATTTTTATTCGACCTATGAGGAAGAAAATGAATCCATTGTTTCGGACAGAAAAAAAGTCATTGTTCTCGGTTCCGGGCCTATTCGTATCGGCCAGGGGGTAGAATTTGACTATTCGACGGTTCATGCGGTAAAAACTATTAAAAATGCCGGATATGAGGCCATCATTATTAACAATAATCCGGAAACGGTTTCGACGGATTATACCTGTTCGGACAAACTGTATTTTGAGCCCCTCTGTGCAGAGGATGTCATGAATATTATCGAACTGGAAAAGCCGGAGGGCGTTATCGCAACCCTTGGCGGGCAGACAGCCATTAATCTGGCAGAGCCCCTGCGTCGTCGGGGAATCCACATTATCGGTACAGACTCGGATGCGATTGAACGGGCGGAAAACAGAGATGCCTTTGAAAAACTTCTTATATCCCTGGGAATTCCACAGCCGGAGGGCCGGGCGGTGACAACGATGGAAGCGGGTGTGAAAGCCGCAGAAGAAATCGGGTATCCGGTGCTTGTAAGGCCGAGTTTTGTTCTCGGCGGCCGGGCGATGCAGATCGTGGCGAAGGAAGAGCATCTGATTCAATATTTAAAAACCGCTGTGGATATCAGCGAGGACAGGCCGGTATTAGTGGATAAATATATTCGGGGCAAGGAGATTGAGGTCGATGCAGTCTGCGACGGAAAGCAGGTATTTGTGCCCGGCATCATGGAGCTTGTGGAGCGGACCGGTATTCATTCCGGCGATTCCATCAGTGTGTATCCGCCCTTCAGTATTTCCCGGCGGGTGAAAGAGAAAATTCTCGAATATACAGAAAAACTGGGTATCGGCATCGGAATTATCGGTCTGTTTAATATTCAGTTTATCGTGGATAAAGAAGAAAATGTTTATATTATTGAAGTGAACCCGCGTTCATCGAGGACCGTTCCTTTTCTTTCCAAGGCCACAGGCTTCAGCCTGGCCGATATCGGTACCCTGGTGATTCTTGGAAAGGATCTTGCGAGCCAGGGAATTACAGAAAGGTATCCGGAAGAAAAGCAGCGCTATTATGTGAAGGTTCCGGCGTTTTCATTTTCGAAGCTGGATGGTATGGATGCCTATCTTTCACCGGAGATGAAATCCACCGGCGAGGCGATCGGGTATGATAAAAAACTCCATCGTGCCATGTATAAGGCATTAACGGCCTCCGGTATGCATTTGCAGAATTATGGAACGGTGGTTGTTACTCTGGCAGATGAAGACAAGGAAGAAGCTCTGCCGCTGATCCGGCGTTTTTATACGATGGGATTTAATATTGAGGCAACGATTGGTACAGCCAATTTTCTGAAGGCCCATGGTATCCGTACAAGAGTCCGGGGAAAAATCAGTGACGGCAGTGAAGAAATTCTGGATTCCATCCGGGCAGGATATGTCAGTTATGTCATTAATACCCGGGCAATTTTATCGGGAATCCATTATGTGGACGGGGCTCAGATTCGACGCTGTGCCAGCCAGAATAATGTGACAATGCTGACATCCCTGGATACGGTGAAGGTCCTTTTGGATGTACTGGAAGAAACAACGATTGGAATATCTACCATAGACGATATGTAGAATAAGGAGAAAAAATTTTATGATAACACCGAATATGTATTATGCTGACTTGAAGGAATCCTATCTTTTTTATCATATTGGACAGAAAACGGAGGCTTACCTGAAGGAAAATCCGGGAACCTATCTGTACCGGATGGGAATTGGCGATGTTTCTCTGCCGCTGTGTGATGCCGTTGTCAAAGCCCTGCACGAGGCGGTGGAAGACCAGGCGAAAAAGGAACGTTTTCATGGATATATGCCGGAGACGGGAGCGCCGTTTCTGCGGGAAGCCATTGCGGACTATTACGAAGGAAAGGGCATTCATCTCTCTGCGGACGAAGTGTTTGTATCCAGCGGCGCCAGTGATGAGCTCGGGGATATTCTGGATTTATTTGACCGGAACAGTGAGGCCCTTGTTATTGAGCCGGCTTATCCGGCCTATGTGGATGCCAATGTTATGGCAGGAAGAAAGATTATCCATCTGGCTTCCGGGGAGGAAAATGGTTTTCTGCCTGCACCGGATGACGGTTTGAAAGCGGATTTGCTCTATATCTGCTCTCCGAATAATCCAACGGGCGCAGTATTTAACCGGGAACAGTTACAGGCCTGGGTAGATTATGCCAATCAAAGGGGCGCTGTTATCCTGTTTGATGCGGCCTATGAAGCCTTCATTGAAGAACCGGGACTGCCCCACAGTATTTTTGAACTGGAAGGCGCCCGAAATTGTGCCATTGAAATCTGCTCCCTTTCGAAAACTGCCGGATTTACAGGAACCCGTCTGGGCTACACGGTAATTCCGAAGGAACTGACACGGAAGGGCATGAATTTTAATGAAATGTGGGTACGGAACCGTACAACCAAGACCAACGGAGTGTCTTATATTATTCAGAAAGGCGGCGCTGCCGTTTTCACACCGGAGGGACAAAAACAGGTTCATGATAATATTCAGGTGTATAAAGATAATGCGGCCTTCCTGATGAAAGCACTGGATGATTTAGGTATCTGGTACTGCGGCGGCAAAAATGCACCGTATATCTGGATGAAATGCCCGAATGGCATGACAAGCTGGGAATTTTTTGATTATCTGCTCAATGAGATTCAGGTGGTTGGAACGCCGGGCGAAGGCTTTGGCGCCTGTGGCGAAGGATATTTTCGTTTTTCCACTTTCGGAAGTGCTGAAGATACAAAAGAAGCTGCCCGCCGTCTGGTGGAACTGCTGAAAAAGTAAATATACAGAAAGACCCCTCGCATCAGAAAAGATTTTTCCGATTTTCTGATGCGAGGGGTTTTGATCATTTATCTGTAAAATTATGAACGTGGTCAAGAAGTTCGTTCTTTAAATCCCAGAGAGGTTTGGACAGGTCAACATAAACTTCCTGTGGGTTCACCAGACGGCGGGATTCATCCCAAAGGGTATTTAATTCCCCGGCACAATAGTCGCGGATATTCATAACGGATGGAGATGTATAGACGCATTCCCCGTTTTTGAAGACAGGAACAAGCAATTCGCGGACAGAAAAACTGCCGGCGGCGAGATAGGTCTTTTTCCAGGTGGATATCGGGTCAAAAATCATCAGGGATTCACTGGCGTCATAGTGTTCATCCGCCAGAGCGATTAAATCGGCTTTGATTTTTCCGGAGGCTTTATCATAAAGGCGGAATACGGTTTTATTTCCCGGATTGGTGACCTTTTCAATGTTTTCAGAAACTTTAATCTTTGGTATAAAATCACCGTTTTCACAGGCCACAGCCGCCAGTTTGTAAACGCCGCCAAAGGCCGGACAGTTTTTTGAAGTAATCAGGTTGGTACCAACACCCCAGGATGTGATTTTGGCCCCCTGACTGTGAAGGCTGTCGATCAGATATTCATCCAAATCGCTGGAAGCGGAAATAATCGCATCGGTATGGCCTGCAGCATCCAGCATCTTCCGGGCTTTTTTGGAAAGATAAGCCAAGTCACCGCTGTCCAGACGGATACCGTAAAGACCGAGAGTGATACCCTTTGCTTTCATTTCATCGAAAACCTGAATCGCATGAGGGACGCCGGACTTTAATGTATCATAGGTGTCTACAAGAAGGAGACAGTTGTCCGGATAGAGGTTTGCGTAATTGCGGAAGGCTTCCAGCTCGGTTTTAAAGCTCATAATCCAGCTATGGGCATGGGTACCCTTTACCGGGATGTCAAACATCTGTCCTGCAAGGACATTGGAGGTTCCCACACATCCGCCGATAACGGCAGCCCGGGCACCATAGGTTCCTGCATCCGGTCCCTGGGCCCGGCGCAGTCCGAATTCCATCACACCGCCGCCGGCAGCATAAACAACTCGTGCCGCTTTGGTGCAGATCAGGCTCTGGTGGTTAATGATATTTAATATGGCGGTTTCCACAATCTGGGCTTCCATAATCGGAGCGATCACCTTGAGAAGCGGTTCCTTCGGGAAGACAACCGTACCTTCAGGAATGGCGTATATATCGCCGGTAAAACGGAAATCTTTTAAATAGTCAAGAAAATCCTCCTGAAAGAAGCCGGTAGACCGCAGGTAATCAATATCTGACGGCGTAAAATACAGCCCCCGGATATATTCAATAATCTGATCAAGGCCGGCAGTTATGGAATAAGCAGCCCCTTCGGGATTTGAACGGTAAAAAACGTCAAAAATGACGGTTTCCCGGGTATTGTTTTTAAAGTATCCCTGCATCATGGTTAATTCGTATAAATCGGTTAAAAGTGTTAAATGTGATGTATTCATAATAAAATTATAACCTTTCTTATAATAGGTATACATGTTTTTCTTTGGTTTACAGTATTGATAAAATTATACCCCGGCCGCAGGAAAATTGCAAATTTTTTAAAAATGTGTTGACAAAGAAAATTTAGGCTGTTATATTACAAGTATAACAAACATAACAATGAAAAGGATGTCCTAAAGGAGGCGTGTTTTATGGATTTTAATAAATATACACAGAAATCATTGGAAGCCGTTCAGTCCTGCCAGAGTCTGGCAGTGGAATACGGAAATCAGGAGATTGACCAGGTGCATTTATTATATGCTTTATTGAATAAGGAAGACAGCCTGATTCCAAGGTTACTGGATAAGATGAATATGAATACGGCGGGGTTTGTCTTCCAGACAGAAAAGCTTCTGGAAGGTCATGTGAAGGTTCAGGGAGGCCAGCAGTATATGAGTCAGAGCCTGAGCCGGACCTTTACCCAGGCAGAGCAGGAGGCCAAACAGATGGGGGATGAATATATCTCTGTAGAGCATCTGTTTCTGGCCCTGCTGGAAACAGCAAATAAGGAACTGAAGGGACTGTTTAAGAATTTTGAGATCACAAGAGATAAATTTTTAAAGGCATTGATGGAAGTCCGGGGAAATCAGCGGGTGACCAGTGATAATCCGGAGGATACCTATGACAGTCTGAGTAAGTACGGAGAAAATCTGGTGGAAAAGGCGAGAAACCAGAAGCTGGATCCGGTCATTGGCCGTGACAGCGAGATCCGGAATATTGTCCGGATTCTGTCCCGTAAGACGAAGAATAACCCGGTGCTGATCGGTGAACCCGGTGTTGGTAAAACGGCGGTCATTGAAGGACTTGCCCAGCGTATCGTCCGGGGCGATGTGCCGGAAGGGCTTAAAGATAAACAGATATTTTCTCTGGATATGGGCGCTCTGGT
>DBGCEW010000103.1:0-5436 GCA_048357495.1 Frisingicoccus sp. | reverse complement strand
TGTCAATATTCCCGGATACTATTTTTCAAGAATGCATCAGGAACGAAGCTATGTGATCGGTCTTGAAAATGTGCCTGAAATGGACCATTATTATTATGGTATAGATATGGATGGCCTGTCTTTCAGATCTGCAGGAAACTATATGCTTCTCGGAGGCAGTGGACACAGAACCGGGGAACATGAAAGAAGATCCAGATATGGTGATTTACGCCGTTATGCCGGAATTTTATGGCCTGATCACAGAGAAATATTCAATTGGTCTGCCCAGGACTGTATAACACCGGATGGCGTTCCTTATATCGGCAAATTTTCGGGGAAACAGCCAAACTGGCATATTGCCACTGGGTTCGCAAAATGGGGAATGACCTCATCGATGATCAGTGCGGAAATTATTGTCAATCAGATACGGAATCGTCCGAATGAAATGATGGATATTTTTAATCCGAAACGGGAAATATCTGCAGCTGCGGCAATTTCCATGGTAAAGGACGGCATGCATACGGTTATGGATTTCAGCCAATATGCGATTCCGGATACTAAAAAGAAGATTTGTACACATATGGGCTGTCCCTTAGTATGGAATCCAGAGGAGAGTACCTATGAATGTCCATGTCATGGTTCCAGATTTGATCGGGACGGACAGGTTTTAGATGGACCCGCACAAAAAAATCTGGCCCGATAACTTTATCAGGCCAGATTAAAAATCAGGATTGTTTCTCCCGAAGGGTTACGGCCTTTGCAGCCATACGTCGGCGATTGTCTTCCAGACTGGCATAATGCTTTTTTGTTGTATTTACGTCTTTATGGCCCAATACATCGGCGACCAGATAGATATCACCGGTTTCATTATACAGGTTGGTACCATAGGTGCTTCGAAGTTTATGCGGAGTGATGTTTTTCATCGTGGTTACTGTTCGGGCATATTTTTTTACAAGCTTTTCTACAGAACGGACAGACATACGTTTCTTTTGAATTGAAAGAAAAAGAGCATTGCTGTGACCGGGAACCGCTTCGATATGTTTGCGTTCTTCGAGGTAGGGGAGAAGTGCATCCAGAACCTCATCGCTAAAATAAACGACAACCTCATTTCCGCCCTTTCGAAGAATTTTAATTCCGTTATTTTTCAAATCAACATCTTCAATATTCAGGCCAACACATTCGGAAACACGAATACCCGTGCCCAAAAAAAGAGTCATGAGGGCAAGGTCTCTGACTTTTGTCCGCTCATGGTAGGCCAGCTGCTTGGCTGTCAGTTGTTCGCCGGATTCCACATTGTCTAAAAGTTTTGCAACCTCGTCAATATCTAATCGGATAATATTTTTCTCATGAAGTTTTGGAGCAGAAACAAGGGCTGCCGGATTCGTAAGAATTAATTCCTTTTTAAAATAATAATTATAGAATGTTTTTAGAGAGGCCAGTTTCCGGGCAATTCCCTGTTCGGTATTCGTATGGGTATTTCCGTTTCTTTTATAGAGTTTCAGGTATTCCAGATATTCTTCAATATCCAAAGCCTTCACCTGATCCAGAATATCCAGCGGAATATCCCGCATATCCATATGACCGATCAACGGATTATATTCCTGAAGAAATTCGAAAAAAATTCTTAAGTCATAACCATAGCCCAAACGGGTTCTGGAAGAGGTTCTTGGTTCAATTCCACGAAAGAAAGTAAGGGTGAAAGCGGGCAGTTCCTGGAGCAACTGTCGGATTTTTAATTGATTTTCCATATTATTCTGTTCCTGATAGCTATATTCTTTCATGATTAGAGAGCCTCCCTTCACAAATTAAAGGCGTTGAAGTTTTTCAACAGTATCCGGGTCCAGTTTTGGCCAGGAGGAAATATTTCCATTGAGAATGGCACGGAACATTTTATCCATCACTCCCGGATTTTCTGAGTTTAATCCTTTTAAAAGATTTTTGACATATTCCCGTTTGGTATTCCCGTCAGCCGGACATGGGTTTTTAGTAACGGGCAGATCATATTTGTTATTAAAACCAATAACATCTGCTTCATAAACAAACAATAATGGCCGAATGACTGTCAGGTCCATACGGTCCAGATAGGTTACGGGTGAATAGCAGTAAAAACGGCCTTCGAACATCAGGGACATAAGCATTGTTTCAACCAAATCATCCCGGTGATGACCATAAGCGATTTTATTGCATCCGTGGGCCTTGGCAACTTCATTTAAAGAGCCTTTACGCATTTTTGCACAGAGAGAACACGGGTTCTTTTCCTTGCGTTCGTCAAAAATGATCTGACCGATGTCGGTTTTAACCACTGTGTAAGGAACATCCAGAGAAGCACATAATTCAGCAATTTTAGCAGTGTCAAAACCTTCAAAGCCAAGGTCTACAGTAATAGCTTCAATTTCAAAAGGATTTGGATAAAAGCGTTTTAATCCATGCAGCGCATAAAGCAAGGTAAGGCTGTCTTTACCACCGGATATTCCGATCGCAATTTTATCGCCGGGCTGAATCATTTGATAGGTGTCGATAGCTTTACGTGTGAAGCTTAAGAGTTGTTGTAATTTCATAGAAGTAAAAACCTTTCTTTAAAAATCCATAAGTATTCATACAAATAGGTATTATAGCATAAATCCGGCCTTCTGGCAATAACTTTTCGTAAAAGCTGCGTTTAGCGAATAGTTATGGATTGGAATCATAAGCTGCTCTTTTGATGAGCAGCCATGAAATTTTTCTTTTTATTAGTTATGCCTGAGTTTTTTTAAAAGCTCTTCAAAGTATGCCGGTAACGGCGTTTCAAATTCCATATATGCGCCGGTGGACGGATGGATAAATCCGAGAACTTTGGCATGAAGTACCTGGCCCTGAAGTTTGAAAGGCTGTTTTACCGGCCCGTAAACCAAATCGCCCAATAAAGGGTGTCCGATGGATGCCATGTGTACGCGGATTTGATGGGTACGTCCGGTTTCCAGTTCACATTCAATATACGTATATTGTCCAAAACGCTCCAATACCTTATAATGAGTCACTGCGTTTTTTCCGTTTTTATAGTTTACAGCCATTTTTTTTCGGTCAATGGGATGTCTTCCGATCGGTGCATTCACTGTGCCCTTATCTTCTTTTAAATTATTCCAGACAATGGCATGATATCTTCGGGTAATGCTATGGACTTTTAGCTGTTCGGCAATACAGTTATGGGATTTATCATTTTTACAGATGATGAGCACTCCGGTTGTATCCTTGTCAATCCGGTGTACGATTCCCGGACGCATAACTCCATTAATGGATGAAAGGGAATCTTTACAGTGGTAAAGAAGTCCGTTAACGAGGGTCCCATCCATATGTCCTGCGCTCGGATGAACGACCATATCTTTGGGTTTGTTGACCAAAAGAACATCCCTATCCTCATAGACGATATCCAGAGGAATGTTCTGGGCTTCGATATCCGGGGTTACAGGCTCGGGAAAGGAAACTTCCACAGTATCTCCTGCTTTTACCTTATAATTGGCCTTAACAGGTTTTAAATTGACACAAATACGATCTTCCTTAATAAGCTTTTGAATATAGGACCGGGAAGTGTCCGTAAGGGTATCGCTGATAATCCGGTCAATCCTCTGGCCACTCTCCGATTCCCTGATTGTCCAGTTATTCATGAGAATCCCTCTTTTTTAATTGCATAAAATCAAAATCTGTATCTTCCTTATAAACAAACAGAACAAGAAAAATCAATAATATGGCGGCAATAACGACGTACATATCGGCCACATTAAAAATAGGAAAATTAATCAGTTCAAAATAAATAAAATCCACAACATATTGGCGGAAAAGCCGATCAATTACATTGCCAATGGCACCGGAAATAACGAGTATGGACACGAGACGCAGCCAGATATACTTTTTTTCTTCAGGTATCCGTGTGTAGATCCATAAAACGCCTATTAAAATAATCATTGTTGTTATAATCAGTATTGGAATCTGACCCTGCATGATTCCCCATACAGCGCCACGATTTTCGTGGTAGGTAAAGGACAGGACCCCTTCGATTAAAGGGATGCTTCCCAGGGGCTTTACGTGGGCTAATACCATATATTTTGTCCATTGATCCAAAAGGACCAAAATAAATATGCCGGTTAAAGCTTTTAAATATTTCATAAACAGGCTCCTATTCCATCCAGGATTTCTTGATCGGATACTTCCCGGTCGATAAAACCTTCTCCGAGACGATTCAGCAGAATAAATTTGACTTTTCCGCCATCCATTTTTTTATCAGATTTGGTTGCCGCAAGAACATCTTCCGCTGCAAGATTGTCCACATGGACCGGCAGATGAAATCTTTGGAAGGTTTCACAGATATGACAGAAATCATCTTCGGAAATCAATCCTTTATTTTTGGAAATGGATGCGGCAGCAACACTGCCCAGAGCGACACATTCGCCATGAAGCAATCCGAAATTTTTCAATTTTTCAACAGCATGGCCAACGGTATGGCCGAAATTCAATAATGCCCGCTCTCCCATTTCTTTTGGATCCCGCTCAACGACCCCGCCTTTGATCAGGCAGCTTTCATATATCATATGTTCCAGCGTCTCATAGTCTCTGGTGAGAATTTTTTCTGCGTTGGAGCGAATCCATTGATAGTAGGCAGAATTTTTTATTAAACCGTGTTTGATCACTTCTGCCATACCTGCAGAGAGTTCCCGGTCATCAAGTGTTTTTAATGTATTCAAATTCATATAGACAAGGGACGGCTGATGGAAAGCGCCTACCATATTTTTGAATTTTTTAAAGTCTACGCCGGTTTTTCCGCCAATGCTGCTGTCAACCTGGGATAAAAGTGTTGTTGGAAGCTGTATGAATTTGATGCCTCGGAGATAGGTGGCTGCAGCATATCCGGCCATATCCCCGGTAACACCACCGCCAAGGGCAATAATATAGTCATTTCTGTCGAACTTCTCAAGGATAAGCTTCTCGTAAATCTTTTCGATAACGCCAAGGTGCTTGTTTTCTTCGCCTTCTTCAAATACAAAATGAACGACCTTAGAAGTGATGCCGGAGCAGAGATTCGCAATTTCCATCAGATACAGCGGCGCAACACGGCTATCGGTAATAATACATATTTTACGGTTTTTCACACCGATTTCTTCCAATTTCTCTGCCAGGTATTTATAGGAATCGTCCAGGCAGATATCATAAATTTTTTCTTCCTGATTTCGTATTTCAATTGTTTTCAAGAGTATCACCCGCTTCTTTCATACATAATACAGAACTGCAAAGGAGTCTGTAAGGCCGTTCTACAGCCTGTACAGACTCCGTATATTCCAGTCAGACCTATTTATCGAAGATACTTGCAATGTCTTTGATCATTGTATCATCTTCCGTTGTTACAGTTTCATCCATGTCCTCTTCGGCTTCTTTTGCAGCGTTGGCAGCAACTTCTGCGGCAGCTTCCTGATAAACCGGTTTTGCTGC
>DBGCEW010000102.1:0-10156 GCA_048357495.1 Frisingicoccus sp. | reverse complement strand
CCACATACCGTTATATTCAATAATGACCTGTTGAGGCCGGTGTTCCCGGCGGCACTTTTTCAGAAAGTCCTCTGTAAATTCTTCCTTGCTTTCAACGGTAACAACATCCACATTGTACTGTTCCAGAAGCTCCGGTTCTATTTCAACCTCGCCTTCTTCCGTCAGAATCAATAATGTTTTTTCATCTTCAACAAAATTTCCTTCTAAAATTACCTGCTGGATAAACGAAGTCTTTCCACTTTCCAAAAATCCGGTAATCAAATAAACTGGAATTTCCATGCTGTTTTCCTCCGTTCTATTTTATACCGAATAATTCCGCCAGCTTGTCTTCATTTAATTCGGAACCAATGACACAAAGACGTCCGGTCACATCCGGTTCACCTTCACGCATTTCAAACTCACCCGGGACAAGATCAAAGTAAATCCATCCGCCCTCTGTATCGGAAACCATACCTTTGGCTCTTAAAATCATACCGTAATCTTCCGAATGGGCAAGGACATCCAGTGTCATCTGCATCTGGTCTCTGTCAAATTTCTTTGCCGTTTCCAGCCCCCAGCTCGTAAACACATCATCCGCATGATGGTGCTCATGATCGTGACAGCCACAGGTACAGTCTGCACCATGCTCATGGTCATGATGATGGTCGTGATCATGGTCGTGATCGTGGCAGCCACAGGTACAGTCTGCACCATGCTCATGGTGGTGCTCATGGTCATGATGATGGTCGTGATTATGTTCATGCTTATGGTCATGCTCATGGTGATGATGATCATGCTCTTCCTCCATCAGTTTAAGCACAAAATCATTTTCTTTTTCCATGGCATTTAAAATCTTTTTCCCGTCAATGTCATCCCAGGCAGTTGTCACAATCGTTGCCTTTGAATTATGGGCTTTAATCATTTCCAGACATTTTTCCAGCTTATCCTCAGACATTTTCTGAGTCCGGCTTAAAATAATGGTTTTCGCATATTCAATCTGATTATTGAAGAACTCGCCGAAATTTTTCATATACATCTTACATTTCTGTCCGTCAACAACCGCTGTATAACTGTTTAACTCGATTTCAATCTTTTCTCCGACGCCTTCTACTGCACGGATAACATCGGATAATTTTCCGACACCGGATGGCTCGATAATTACCCGGTCCGGATGATAATCATGAATCACCTTTTCAAGCGCTGTCCCGAAATCTCCCACCAGAGAACAGCAAATACATCCGGAATTCATCTCTGTAATCTCAACACCGGCTTCTTTAAGAAATCCACCGTCAATACCTATTTCACCAAATTCATTTTCAATAAGAACAACTTTTTCATTCTGAAATGCTTCGGATAACAGTTTTTTAATCAATGTGGTTTTACCTGCACCCAAAAATCCAGAAATAATATCAATCTTAGTCACAATCGTCACTACCTTTCCAGTTTTGCAAACATCTTGTAAAAAAATTCCGTCTGAACAGGACGGAATTTTCTTTATCAAGTGTATCACACCAGTCTTTGATTATCAAGACCTTAGTTTATTGTCATTTTATACCCAGTCAATGGTCTTTAAAAAGGCTTCGTAACACTTTTCCGCCTCATACAAATCCGCTTTGCTTATAATTTCCCATGGTGCATGCATACTAAGCACCGCAACACCGCAGTCGATGACATCCATGTCGAAGGCCGCCGGGATCCATGCGATGGTATTTCCGCCGCCGGCGTCCACCTTTCCCATCTCTGCCATCTGGAAAGCCACATGATTATTATCCATTACCCGGCGGATACGGGCCACATATTCGGCGCCCGCATCGTTGGAAGCGGATTTTCCCCGGGCGCCGGTGTATTTATTAAAGACAACGCCTTTGCCGAAATACGCCGTGTTTTTTTTATCAAATACCGAAGCATAGGCCGGATCAAAGGCCGCGCTGACATCGGAAGAAAGCATTTTGGACCGTGCCAGTGCCCGTCTCAGGGAAATATCGGAATACCGGCGCATTGCATTCATCACTTCCGCAATGGTATTTTCAAAAAAACGGGAACCCATACTGGATGCACCCACACTGCCGATTTCTTCTTTATCGACAAAAATGGCTACGCTTGTCCGTGTCACCTGTTCCATGGATAACAGCGCCATAAGGGATGCATAGGCACATACCCGGTCATCCTGACCATAGGCCATGATCATACTCCGGTCAAGACCGAAATCTCTGGCCTTTCCTGCCGGAACCACTTCAATTTCTCCGGAAATAAAATCATCTTCCTCAATATCATACTTCTCTTTGAGAAGTCTTAAAACATTGGCTTTCACTTTATTTTTTTCTTCCGAATCCTTCATCGGACGGCTACCGATGAGAATATCCAGGTTTTCCCCTTCAATAACCACCGAACCTCTTTTCTCAAGCTGCTTTGCGGATAAATGCACCAGCAAATCCGTCACACCGAATACCGGATCATTTTCGTCCTCACCGATATTAATTTCCACATGACTTCCATCCTTTTTAACAATGGTGCCATGGAGTGCCAGCGGCAGCGCCACCCACTGATATTTTTTGATACCACCGTAATAATGGGTATCCAGATAAGCCAGCTCTGTATCTTCATACATCGGATTCGGCTTAATATCCAGTCGCGGCGAATCGATGTGCGCGCCCAAAATATTCATGCCTTCTTCTATCGGCAGCAGACCGATATGGATAAACATGACGGCCTTCCCCTTGGTCTGGGCATAAACCTTGCTTCCCGGCTGCAACAGATGGCCGGTGCGAATCACATCCTCCATAGAGATATATCCGCAGCTTCTCGCTGTAGAAATCATCTGACGGACACATTCCCGCTCTGTTTTTCCGTTATCCAAAAAATATTTATATCCCTGGATCAGGGCATCCATCATTTCAATATCATTTTCTGTATAGGTATTCCAGACATTTTCTTTCATTTGTACATTCCTCCTAGCCTAAAAAAGACAGTTCCTTTTCAATTCCCTGAATATCCGCCATAATGGAACGCTGACGTTCTCCAAGCAACAGACCCTGATTGTATTGATAATATTTTTCACAGCCATTTTCACCGATGAACCAGAGTGCATAATGACTGGTGTTCAGTTCTGTAATAAATACGACCATTTCCTGACTTTCACCAAAGGCCGCTTCAATAAAGTTAAAACTGTGATCAAATCCGGATTTCCATGTGGAAAGCATTGTCTGACGACCGGCCACCGCCTGATTAAATTTATCCCGGATAACCTCAAAATCCGCGCCGCCACGGGCATCCTTCAGATATTCTTCCAGTGTATTCAGCATCCGCCGGGATACATGAACGCCAACTTTATCCAGAGCTTTGCCATTCTGGTTTTTCATCCATTTTGATTTTTCATTTTCAAGAGCTGCTTCCAGACCTTCCGCAAGTACCGGTTCTTCTTTAACAAATTTCAATACTGCAAACAGCCGCTCTACATAATTGTCCCATTCGAAGCACTCACAGGCGCCGTCACTGAGACGGCTGACAAGAAGGCCGATAACACTGAGTTTTTCATCGAAGGGCGCTGAAGCCATCCGCTCTGCTGCTCCCGAATTTACTGTACCTTTTAATATTTCATCCACATTATAATCCGATGCATATTTTTCATATAAGTCCAGATATGCAGAAAATTCCTTGGCAATAACCGGATGCTGGAGATACTGGCGAATGACCCCTTCCGTCACCGAAATTCCAAGCTTCTGATACACCTTGATCATCTGAGACAGATCCTCCCAGCCTCTGGCAGTCACAAAACGTTTTCCCTCAACCGTCGTTTCAATGGTATAGAAATTTTCTTTTTTAATATCCAGATAAGAAATAATACTTCCGTGAATTCCTTCTTTATAGGCATATTCCTTCCATACGGCAAGATTTTCAGCCACATCGATCCGTTTTACACGGTCTAGGGTAACAATATCAAATTCCTTTACGGATTTATTATATTCCGGCGGATTTCCCGCTGCAACGATCACCCAGCCTTCCGGCACCTTATGATTGCCAAAGGTTTTTCCCTGAAGAAACTGAAGCATGGTTGGCGCCAGCGTTTCAGAAACACAGTTGATCTCATCAATAAAAAGAATTCCCTCTTTAAGCCCTGTCTCCTCCATCTGATGATACACCGAACCGATGATTTCGCTCATCGTGTACTCTGTCACCGGATAATCCGTACCGCCAAAGTCTCTATGTTCAATAATTGGAAGGCCGATGGCGCTCTGCCTTGTATGATGGGTAATCGTATATGACACCAGCCCGATCCCGCATTCTCTGGCTACCTGTTCCATAATCGCAGTTTTTCCAATCCCCGGAGGCCCGATTAAAAGAACCGGCCGCTGATGGGTCATGCCAATTTCATAATTTCCAAATTCATCCTTGGCAGTATAAGCCCGGACGGTATGTATAATCTCTTCTTTTGCTTCTTTAATATTCATCTTACTCACTCCATGTTAATATATCATCCGGTTCAAGAATTACTTTCATCGCCCACGGCGGAACCCGGATATCCGTATAATCTTCTTTGACAAAAATAAATGCGGTTTCAAATCCGGGCCGTTTCTCCGGAAACTCACCATAACCGTCGGTAAAATAAAGAACCCCTTTCAGATTCCGGAATTCTTCCTCCCGGACAAGCTTTTCCACATAGGACAGTCCGGCTTTAAAATTCGTACCGCCCCGTCCCCGGACAACAAAATGTTTCATGCACTCCAGCAGTTCTTCCTCTGAAGTAATTTTCATATCCATCTGAACCCTGGCATCACACTGGATAATGTGGAGATTCATTGTCCTGAAAAAACTGTCCATACTGTGAAGAATCCGGAAAGTTTCATGAAGAAACCGCCGCAACACCCCATCCCCACAGGATTCGGATGTATCCACAATAATTGCCAGCTCCTGAATCTTCTCCGATTCTTTATATTCCAGCGGTTCCACCAGAGGTACATTGCCGTAGGTATTGAGTCCGTAAGTATAAAAAATATAATCAAAGCTGTCCATATCCAGCTTAATTTCCTCATTCACTACCGTAAACTTTCGAAGAAAATCCCGGTAATCATAGGTTTCATGCAGACTGATTTCCATTTGGAGAATTAAATCTCCCGCCTGCTGCCCCATACTTTTTGAAAAAGTATTCAGATTGGTTTTCATCTTCTGACTGATATCCTGCCATTTATCATCCCGCTGCTGCTGCCGCTGTTTTTTATCCGGCTGGTCTTCTTCTTCCTGCCCCTGCCAGAATTTATGATCATCCAGACAAAAAATCTGCTCCGCCTTCCGAATCTCCAGAGGCGATAAAATGTGATTCATAAACCAGCGGTAAATGGACTGGGCATTTAAAACCTTCATATCTTTTCCAAGACGATAATACCAGGCCTCCCGCTCGTCACTGACCACCCGTTTCACGCAGACCGCATCAAAGCGGTCAATCAGGGACTCCACCGCAATATCACAGGCCAGATTCCACATATCATCCTCCCGCTCCATCCTTCCCGACATATGGCGGAAGATATTGTGCATGAGCATATGGACATAGACCCGGTTAATATCCTGAGGCCATTCTTTATAAGCTGAGACCAGCCACGACGGATTAAATAAAATTTTAAATCCATCCGTGCCGATGGTCTTTGTCGTCAGATTCATTTCATAATCCAAGGCGCTCAGAGCGATGTCAAAATAGCGCATGGACATATATATTTCATTCCGTGAAGCTGCCAGTATCTGCATGCCCACACGGTTAATTCTTTCTTTTATATCGTTCATTTAACGTCATCCTATAACTCAAAGGTTTTCATCATCGACGGATAATGTACATTTTTATACTGCATGAGCATACTGACAAATTCCGGTACATTTTTCTGCCGTCCATATTCGATCCCGGACTCAACAACATCCTTCGGAAGGACAGAACCCTCTTCCAGCATGGAAAACTGAGACCAGCGTTTTGTTTCGATCATATAGAGCAGGACCTGCGGCCCCATCCCTTTCAGGTGTTCAACATATTTTTTTCGTGCTTTTTCCGTCAGCTCATAGGGACATTCAAGACGCTTCAATGCCAGATCCATGACCGTTTCCGGCTCATCCCGGTGAATCGTCAGATCAAAAATCTCATCATATTTCATATAATCGATTCCCGAACTGCTGATACAGTTTCTGTAAAGACTCCCGGAACCATAGGTTTTATGATTGAACTGGCGGGCCTCTTCATTGGCTGTTTCCTCGTAGAAGAAATCCGTAAATACCAGCTTCGATACACTCCCGTCACCATAATGAAAGGTCACCGTCTGTTCAAAATTCGTATCGCTCAGAATCGTATTTATCTGGCTCTCCATCCCCTGAACCGTATGGATATGTATATTCTTCAAATCCGTATCATTCTTAAAAGCGCCATACCCCATATGGGTCAATGTTGACGGAAGCACCACCCGCCTGAGACGAATACAGTTATAAAAGCAATAATCGCCGATGCTTTTTGTACCCTCCGGAAATTCAACCTGCTCCAGAAAACGACACTCGGCAAAGGCATGACCTTCCACTTTTTTCAAATATTTTGGAAGCTGAACCCGCTTAATATCATATTTTCCGTAAAAAGCTTCTTCCCCGATTGCCGTCACCGGATGACCTTCCCATGTATCCGGAATAACGGCCACCCCATCGTCTCCCGCCGCTGCCAGAAGCCGGGCATCGCCTTCCACCGTCAATTGAAATTTAAAATCCATTTTCTGTTCCCTCCGAAGACTTTTCTTTACTTTCCAGCAAATCCCGTACCACCGCAGATGCGATTAACAAGCCGGCGCTTCCCGGCACAAAGGACATACTTCCCGGTGTCCGGAGTTTCACCACCGGTTCTTCCGTCGAATAGACCACTTTTAAATGCTTCACCCGACGCTGTTTGAGCTCCTTTCGCATCACTTTCGCCAGCGGGCAAACCCTTGTTTTATAAATATCCGCTATCTGAAGCTTGGAAGGATCCATTTTATTCCCTGTCCCCATAGAACTGATCACAGGAACTCCTGCCTCCTGACATTTCATAATAATCTCTATTTTTGCAGTCACTGTATCCACAGCATCAACGACATAGTCATACGTATCAAATGCAAATGTATGGCTGTTTTCCGGCAGAAAAAATACTTCCCGTGTGTGAACATTCAGATTCGGATTAATTTCTTCAATCCGTTCCTTCATCACCCGGGTCTTCATCCGTCCTACCGTCGATTCCAGTGCAATAATCTGACGATTCAGATTGGATATGCTGACCACATCCCGGTCCACCAGCGTCAGTTCCCCAACACCACATCTGGCCAGAGCTTCTGTCACATATCCGCCAACGCCGCCAATACCAAAAACAGCTACATGACATTCTGACAGACGCTTTAACCCCTCTTCACCGATCAAAAGCCCGGTTCGCTGAAATCTTTCTTCCATCCATTCATCCTCCATTAATTTTACATCGTTCCTATCATACCACATCTCCTGTCAAAAATAAAGTTTCAGCCTCAGGTTCTCTGAGGATATTCAGGCCTGATGCCGGGCAAAAAAATACTTTGAAAGACCAACACCCAACAGAAGCAGAATCACCCCCGCAGAAATCGACCATACGCCGTAAACCAATCCCCCACGGATCTCACCCAATGACATCAGTGAAACAAACTGTACACAATATACGGGAAGCAATACTACCACCCGGTACAGCGAACTGGTTTCAGTCACAGGAAGCATCAAAGGAAGTATAAAAAGTGCCCCGGAGACCGCCAGCACCGTGATCGGATTTTTGCAGACCGCAGAGAAAAATAAAGTGATGCCCAAAATCCCCGCGGTACAGGCAAACATTAACAGAATCTGCCAGGTCATCAATTCTGCACAGGTCAGATTCAAAGGGATATAATTTTCCACAAAATCCATTGGTGCAAATAAAATACTGCTGTCCAACCCTTCTGTACCGTAAAATATACATCCAAACAAAACATTGATACCCGAAATGAACCCTGTCAGAAGAAAGGCGGTAATACACACCGCCAGGCTTTTCGCTGTCCCGCATTTCGTCCGTCCGTATTTTGCCGTTAACAGAATACGGTCCGGTCCTCCGTACTCTCCCGCAAAAACCGGCGCTGCCATTAAAATAATTACCATTGAAAGCATAAGGAATATCTGAGTCATATACCGGCTTATATGAAGCCATCCGTTCACATATCCGATTTTAATTTCCTCACCGCCAAAAATCTCAGAGACTGTCCGCCCGTTCCAGTTGCCGTTTGCATCCGAAAACCGGGCATGTACCGAAGACTGAAGGGCATTTTGATACAGATATGCGACATTCAATCCCCCCAGATCCCTCTCCGGTTTAAATTCCAAAAGCATCTCCTGCACCTTCGCATCCGTTAAAATCCCCTCGTATTTTTCCGCCAGTTTTTTATCAATATTTACCGCAGTCACTCCGGTTCCTTCACCGCTCCCGCCATCAAAGGCATACATCGAACCATAATCCACCCCGGCAAGCAGTCCATTCATAAACAACAGGGCCACAATACTCAGCCGCACAATCCGCTTCATAAATATTTTTTTAATTTCAAAACCTATCAATCGTTTCATCTTTCCCCCTCCTTCACGCACTGAAAATAGACATCCTCCAGATTTGATACCGCTTTTTCGAAATAAATCACCCGTCCCGATCTCATAATAATGACATTTTCCGCCAGGGCTTCGATATCGGAAACGATATGGGTCGATAAAAGAACGATTCTGTCCTTTGAAAAATCACGGATCAAATGACGAAAACGCCGTCGTTCCCCCGGATCAAGTCCCACCGTCGGTTCATCCAGAATGAGGATTCCCGGATCATTCAGCATCGCCTGAGCAATTCCCAGACGCTGGCCCATTCCGCCGGAAAGTGTTTTAATCTTATGGGTACTCTCTTCGGAGAGACCGACCGCCTCCAGAAGTTCCTCTGTTTTTTCCATGGCTTTCCTGTCGCTCAATCCCTTTAACGCCGCCATATACAACATAAAATCTTCCACCTTAAAATCTGGATAATAACCAAATCTCTGGGGCAAATATCCCAGCAGCTTCCTGTAATCTTCACCCATCCTGCCGATCTCCTTCCCATTAAATCTGATTGTCCCTTGGGTCGGCTGCTGAATGCCGCACAGTAATTCCATCAGTGTTGTTTTTCCCGCACCATTTTCACCAAGAAGTCCGTAAATACCTTCCGTCAGAACCATATCCAGATTTTTCACAGCCGTTTTTTTGCCATAACACTTTACCAAATTCTCAATTTTCAATTCCATAAAAAACTCCTTTCCCGCTGCATAAAAATACTCCCTGCATATTTACACAGAGAGTATATCAATGAATATTCAACTTTTTATCTACATGTCCGGCGTTTTAAAAAAAGCCATTGCCGCCGCGCCATGCCCGCTGTTTTCTATTTTAAGATATCCGCCGTGATGTTCACAAAGAATCCGGCAGATATAAAGTCCGAGTCCAAAATGTCCGGAGCTTTTTTCCGTTTCTGTAAAATAAGGGGCTACCGCATTACTCAGACTATTTTGTGTAAATCCCGGACCGTCATCTTCGACAATCATCCCCAAACCCTGATCCCCTTCTTCAAAAGATACCCATACACCGGAGTCTCCATATCGGATGGCATTGGAGATCAGATTGTTAAACACCTGAAGAATACATCCACGGTCGAGCCATAATTTTTCAGAAACCGTCTCTTTCTTTAAATACAGCCTTTTCTTTTCCCGGCTGCACAAAATCTCCCCGCTTTCATTCAACACATCTATAAATTCTGTCAAGCAAACCCATTCATATTCCGGCTGCGCATCTTCCAGACGCCGCAAACGGCTCATACCGTCAATACAGCCTTCCAGACGGGATATATGCTTTTCCATTGTAAGGGCTCTGTCTTTCGTTTCCCCGTCTCCACTGGTCTGAAGTATTTCATTATACCCTTTAATCACCGTAAGGGGTGTCCGAAGCTCATGGGCGAAGGCAGCGTTCATCTTCTTCCTTTCTTCCACCTGACGCCACATTTCAGAAAAATTCCGGGCCAGGGTAGAACGCATAAGTTCAAAAGAAACGCATAGCTGTCCCATCTCGTCTTTGCTCGAATAATCCACCGAAAAATCCAGATTATTTTCTGAAATCTTATTGGATGCCTCCACTA
>DBGCEW010000101.1:0-5420 GCA_048357495.1 Frisingicoccus sp. | reverse complement strand
ATATGTACCATGTTGATATCATGGATGGACATTTTGTGAAAAATATTACATTGTCTCCGGACTTTGTAAAGGCGATCAGTAAGGTGGTTAAAATTCCGATGGACTGTCATCTGATGGTGACAGACCCGGATGATTATATTGAAAGTCTGGCTCAGGCAGGCGCCGGATACATTTGCCCGCATGCAGAAACGATTAATTCTGACGCATTCCGTATTATTAATAAGATTCGTGCCAATGGCTGTAAAGTCGGCGTTGTCTTAAACCCGGCCACACCATTATCCTATATTCAGCATTATATTCATCTGGTAGATAAAATCACAATTATGAGTGTGGATCCGGGATTTGCCGGACAGCCTTTTATTCGTGAGATGCTGGATAAAATTGCAGAAGCCAAACGGCTGAAAGAAGAAAAGGGTTATAAGTATATTATCGAAGTAGACGGTTCCTGTAATGCAAATACATTTAAGGATCTGGCAGCAGCCGGAACCGAATGTTTTATTGTGGGAAGTTCCGGACTCTTTAATCTGGATGAAGATTTAACCGTTGCATGGGACAAGATGATTGAAACATTCAATGCCTGTGTGAATGATTAAGACAGAGAGGAAATCAGGTATGAAATATGTCATAGGTATTGATATCGGCGGAACAAATCTTCGTATCGGTACAGTGGATGAAGAAGGAAACTTAACGAACTTCGAGAGAAAATCCAGTGGTTCCCTCGTATCTGAAGGGGCTGTGGAAAATCTCGGTAATGAAGTGAAATCCTATATAAACCGTTATCATCTGGAAGGTCAGGTCGGAGCCATTTCTGTGGGTGTGCCGTCGATGGTGAGCAAGGATAAAAGTTTTATTTATTCGACACCAAACTTAAAGGGGCTTGAGAATATTGACCTTGGTCATCTGCTTGGGGATTATGTCCATATTCCGGTATTCGTAGACCGGGATGTGAATTATCTTCTTGTAAATGACATAAAAACCCATAATCTTGATCCGGAGGAAGAACGGACCATTCTCGGCTTTTATCTGGGAACGGGTTTTGGGAATGCCGTATATATTAACGGACGTCTTCATGTGGGGAAAAACGGCGTGGCCGGTGAACTCGGTCATATTCCTATGTACGGGATTGATGAGGCCTGCACCTGCGGCAATATCGGCTGTTCGGAAACCCGGTGCTCGGGAAGATATCTGCGCTATTTAACAGACACTTATTTTCCGGGAACAGATATTTCCGAGGTTTTTGTAAAACACGGTGATGATCCGAGAATTCTGGAATATGTAGATACGCTGGCGATTCCGATGGCTGCGGAAATTAATATTCTGGATCCGGATTATGTGATTATGGCCGGAGGAGTTATGGTGATGAAGGGATTTCCGATGGAACGTATGATCCAGGCGGTGAAGGAACGGGCGAGAAAGCCGTTTCCGTCGGAAAATCTCGAATTTATATTTCCTGAGCATACTCAGGACAGTGGGGTTATCGGAGGGGCTTATGCCGCTTTTGATAAGCTTAAAAAGGCAGAACGGTAATTTCTGCCGATAATACAGGTATAGAGCTGTGGCAACAGTCTATATAAAAAGCCAAAAAAGGAGAGGATTAAAATGAAAAAAAGAATCATGGCTTTAGCACTGACTATGACAATGGTCGTTGCAGCGCTTGCTGGATGCGGAAGTTCCAGTAAAGAAACAAAAGCAGAAACAAAGGCTGCAGAAACAACAGCAGCAACAGAGGCAGCGGGGGAAACAACTGCTGAAGTAACCGGTGATGCAGAATACGCAGTCATCCTGAAAACACAGGCATCTGACTTCTGGGTAAAGATGTGGAAGGGTGTTGAAGAAAAAGCAGCAGAACTGGGTATCAAGGTGGATATCTACGCAGCACAGAGTGAAGAAGATATTGAAGGACAGCTTGCAATTCTTGAAAGCTGTATCAATAAGGGATACAAAGGTATCGCTATCGCTCCACTGTCTCCTGTAAACCTTGTAGCAGGTGTTGCAAAAGCGACAGAAGCTGAAATCACAGTAGTTAACCTTGATGAAAAATTTGACATGGATGAAATGGAAAAACAGGGTGGTGCTGTTGTTGGTTTCGTAACAACAGATAACGTTGCTGTTGGTGCTAAAGGCGCTGGCTATATCGTTGACAACGTTGAAGCAGGAAGCAAAGTTGCCGTAATCGAAGGTAAAGCCGGAAATACATCCGGTGAAGATAGAAAACAGGGCGCTACAGAAGCATTTGAAGCTGCTGGTTTAGAAGTTGTTGGAAGTCTTCCGGCAGATTGGGACCGTCAGAAAGCTCTGGATATTGCAGCAAGCTTTATTCAGCAGAATCCGGATTTAAAGGGTATCTACTGCTGTAACGATACAATGGCTCTTGGTGCATTACAGGCTGTTATCAATGCAGATAAACTCGGAGAAATCCTTGTTGTTGGTACAGATGGTGACACAGAAGCGGTTGATTCTGTAAATGCTGGACAGTTATCTGCAACTGTTGCTCAGGACCCTGCAGGTATCGGTGCAAAAGGTCTTGAACTGTTAATCGAAGCTGTAGAAGCTGGTAACAAAGGTGAAGTTGGCGTTGTTCCCGAAATGACACCAGTTGATTCTACACTGATCGTAAAAGAATGATAAAATAAAAGCCACGTCTTTTTGACGGCATTGGAGGACCGGAAATTATTCCGGTCCTTTTTTGGGCTCTTTGTCAGGACTGGAGCCAGATTCACTCCCGGTTGGAGATCTTCTTTGAAGAAGGGCTGTCGGGATTATAAAACAGAACAAAATTTCTGAAAAACAAACATATGTTTGACTGCGGGCAAAACAGGTGTTATAATAAAAAAGTATTAAACATCAGAGAAAAGGAGTTGTGCCATGAATTGTCCGACAACCGAAGATATCATTCAGAAAAAATTAACGATTCTGGCCGATGCAGCCAAGTACGATGTGGCCTGTACATCTTCCGGTGTGGGCCGGAGCAGTGGCGGCAAGGGGATCGGGAATTCCCGGGTATCGGGAATCTGCCACAGTTTTGCTTCGGATGGCAGATGTATTTCCCTGCTGAAAATTTTGTTATCCAATGACTGTATTTATGACTGTAAATATTGCCAGAACCGGAGCAGTAATGATCTTCCGAGGGCTACTTTCACGCCGGAAGAGATTTGTGAACTGACGATGGGATTTTACCGGAGGAATTATATTGAAGGCCTTTTTTTAAGCTCGGGTGTGGTAAAAAATCCTCACCATACGATGGAACTGATGCTGGAAACTCTCCGGCTTTTACGGGATAAGTATCAGTTTCGCGGTTATATCCATGTTAAATCCATTCCGGGTGCGGATGAGGAATTGATTCGGCGGACCGGATTTTATGCGGACCGTATGAGCTGTAATCTGGAGCTTCCAACGGCGGAAGGGCTTAAAAAGCTGGCGCCGAATAAAAACCGGGAAGCGATTTTAAAGCCTTTGCGGCAGGTGCAGTCAGGAATCCAGCAGAATAAAGAGGAATTGACCTTATATCGTCATACACCCAAATTCGTGCCTGCAGGACAGAGTACCCAGGTCATTGTCGGGGCAACGCCGGAAAGTGACTATCAGATAATTTCCGTAGCGGAGGCTCTGTATAAAAAGTTTGCTCTGAGACGGGTCTTTTATTCCGCCTATATTGCTGTGAATGCGGATAATCTGCTCCCGGCGGTGAATACACAGCCGCCCCTTCTCAGGGAGCACCGACTGTACCAGGCGGACTGGCTTTTAAGGTTTTATGGGTTCAGTGCAGATGAGCTGCTGAGTGAAAAGCATGACTCCTTTAACATTGCTCTGGATCCAAAGTGTGACTGGGCTCTGAGGAATCTCGGACAGTTTCCTGTAGAGATTAACAGAGCGGCTTACGAAATGCTTCTCCGGGTTCCGGGGATTGGGGTTATCAGTGCGCGGCGTATCTGCCAGGCCCGGCGGCATACCCTGCTGAATTTCGAGGACCTGAAAAAGATGGGGGTTGTTCTTAAACGGGCAATTTATTTTATTACCTGTTCCGGACGTATGATGTATCCGATCCATTTCGATCAGGATGCGATTACACGAAACCTTCTTTCTGTGCATGAACGGCTTCCGAGGGAAGTGCGTGAATCCGTTTCCGGCTATCATCAGCTTTCTATGTTTGATGACAGACAGTCGGGGCCATGGCAGATTGCTTTGCCGGAGATGAGGGAGGTGGTTTTGTGAAGACAACGAGGATATATACCTGTGAGGATTCTCTGGAAGGGATTCTTTCTGCCGTTCATGCAGCATATATGAGCCGGTATGGCCATGGGTACCAGAGCCTTGAAGTGGGAACATCCATGAACCTGTCCCTTTTCAGTGATGTTATTCCGGTAGTGACGGATATGGAAAAGGCGGTGCGTGTTGCCGATGCGGTGATTCACAAGATTTCTGCATTTGCCTGGCATTGGGTGAAGTATGGCGCCATGTCCTGTCATATGGATAAAGGGGATATTATTTACAAGTTTCTGGTAAAGGGGTTTCGGACCGGACCGGAGATTACCGAATATTTGGCGGATCCGGTGGTAAACCGGCTCATGAAGCTGAGCCGGGAGGTATCCAGAGAAACCGATCATATGTATGGCTTTTTGCGTTTCCGGGAACTGAAAAACGGCGTTCTTTTTGCCACTATTGCGCCGAAACATCATCAGATACCTCTGATCGCCGGACATTTTTCGGACCGTTTTCCGATGGAAAACTGGATGATCTATGATGAATACCGTCATGAAGTCTGTGTTCATGAAGCAGGCAAGGATTGGTTTCTTGCCGATTCGGTGACTGCCGATCCCGGGGTGAGCAGCCGTGTATCAGACAGCCAGCGGCTGTTTGAAGAGCGATGGAAAGGCTTTTATGAAACGATAGGTATCAGAGAAAGGGAAAACCCGAAATGTCGCAGAAACATGATGCCGAAAATGTACTGGAAAAATATGCCTGAAATGACAGGGAAGTGAGAAATGCCTCTTTCCATGGCTATCGGATTCGTGATATACTGCATTTCAGGAGGCGTTAATCATGAGAAAAATTATTCTGGCTTCCGCGTCTCCGAGACGACGGGAGTTATTGAACCAGATTGGTCTGAAATTCGAGGTGATACCGAGCCATAAAGACGAGGTGATTGGTGATAAGGCTCCGGCAGAGGCTGTGATGGCGCTGGCAGAAGGTAAAGCCGGGGATATTTATGATCAGATCTGCAGTGATGGAAGGGAAGATGACGTATTGGTTATTGGTGCGGATACGGTGGTTGCCATCGATCATCTTATTCTTGGAAAGCCGGAGGATGAAGCCCATGCACTGGACATGCTTCGAAGACTTCAGGGGAAGACCCATCAGGTGTATACCGGAGTTTGTCTGATAACGAAAGAAAGCCGTCAGACGTTTTATGAGAAGACTGA
>DBGCEW010000100.1:0-7779 GCA_048357495.1 Frisingicoccus sp. | reverse complement strand
CACCGACAGCTCAAAGGCACTGAGACATTCGTTCAGACAGCTTTGTATGATGGACACCCGCTCCCGGTCAATGACCCATTCTTCCGGACTCATGGCTGCCTGAGACTGGCTCCAGGTTTCTTTTCCTTCCAGTTCATCCGAATCACTCAGGGAAATATAGCCGTTAAGAGGACTGTGTTTTTTCCGGCCCGCACTGGTCACCGCCGAATAAATCTGACGATCGATACAGAGTTTTGAAAAGCTGTAAAAGGAAACTTCTTTCTCGGGATTAAATTCCTGGACTGCTTTAAAAAGACCGATCATCCCCTCCTGAATCAAGTCTTCCGTTTCTCCGCCGATAAGAAACATCGAACGGGCCTTCTTTATTACCAGGGGTTTATATTTTTCCATAATGCCGTCGAGAGCTGCTTTGTCTCCCTGACGGCACAGCTGAATCAGCATTTCATCGGTTTTTTCCCGATAGCTGTTTCTTCGGATATCTTCCATATTAATTCATCCTTTGACGCACAATCTCATAGGCCAGAATGCCTGCTGCCACAGAAGCATTCAGAGAATCAATATCTCCCTTCATTGGAATCGACGCGATATAGTCGCATTTTTCCCGGACGAGACGGCTGACACCATCCCCTTCATTTCCCACAACAAGGCCAATCGCCCCCTTCAGGTTCAGACGGTACATCACTTCACCGCCCATATGACCGCATACAAACCAGAGTCCCTCTTTTTTCAGGGCATCGATCGTCTGTCCGATGTTGGCCACCTTGGCTACCGATGTATAGTTCAATGCTCCGGCAGAGGTTTTTGCAACCGTCCCTGTCAGCCCTACGGCCCGGTGTTTTGGTATGATCACACCATGGGCCCCGGCCAGATTGGCTGTACGGATAATAGCCCCCAGATTATGGGGATCCTCAATGCCGTCCAGAATAAATATAAAAGGATCTTCACCCTTTTCACGGGCAATCGCAAGAATATCTTCCACCGTACTGTAGGTATAGGCTGCTGCGATCCCAATAACTCCCTGGTGCTGATGGGTTTCAGAAAGCTGGTCCAGACGTTCCTTCTTCACAAAACGAATATAAGTATCCTGTTTCTTTGCCGCCCGGATAATAGATTTCACCGGGCCGTCCTCGCAGCCATCCAGAATAAATAATTTATCAATTGTCTTTCCTGAACGGAAGGCTTCCATCACCGGATTCCGTCCTTCGATTTTAAATTCTTCATATGCCATTATTTCTGTTCTCCCAAAATTTTATCACCGATGCCCAGATAAATCAGCTCCAGCATCCGGCTGTAATCCTGTTTCAGATGAAGATAACCCATGACCGCTTCAAATCCTGTTGCCATCCGGTAATCCACCATCTCTGCATTTTTTGCCATTGTATGGGAGCGGGTATTCCGTCCCCGTTTGTAAACCGCCAGCTCTTCCTCGGTAAAAACTTCCTGAAGCTTTAACGCCGCCTCTGCCTGGGTTTTCGCCTTCACAAGCTGGCTGGACCGTTTATGAAGTTTATTCACCGGCGCATTTCCCCGCTCCACAACCAGGGAACGGATGACCAGTTCATAGGCCGCATCTCCGATATAAGCCAGTGTCAGTGGTGAATAGGTTTTTATATCTACGGAATCCAGCCCAAATTTTTCTCTGAAGACCTTATCAAGTCCGGTTAAGCTCTCTTCCATTTTACACCTTCTCTGGTATCTTCAAGGAGAATACCTCTGGCGGACAATTCATCCCGGATTTCATCGGCCCTCGCAAAATTCTTTGCTTTTCTTGCCGCCTGACGTTCTTCGATTAATTTTTCAATATCTTCGTCAAGCAGTTCCTTTTCCCGTTCCGTAACAATACCGAGAACATCACAGAGTTTCTTAATCATATCCAGAACCCCATGAACAAGTTCT
Source organism: Frisingicoccus sp. (assembly GCA_048357495.1). Lineage (GTDB taxonomy): Bacteria > Bacillota > Clostridia > Lachnospirales > Lachnospiraceae > Frisingicoccus. The sequence goes on along the minus strand of DBGCEW010000100.1, from coordinate 5,883 downwards.
GATGAAGATGCTTCATTAATATTGACATTGGCCAGTTTTACCAGTTCAAAAATAGCAGAAACCGCATCCGCTGTATTAAAATCATCTTCCATGGCAGCTTCGTATTTTTTCACTAAGTCCTCTGCCTGAGTCATCACCTGTTTTTCACCTTCGGTCATCGGCAGCTCTGTTCCTGAAAGCTCTGCCAGACGGTCTACTGCCGTCAGGATACGGTCCAGACCGTTTTTCGATGCAGCCATCAAATCCGCACTAAAATTCAGGGGACTGCGGTAATGAGCGCTGAGCATAAAGAACCGGAGCACCTGAAGATCATATTTTTCACTGATTTCACGCACCGTAAAAAAGTTTCCGAGGGATTTGGACATTTTTACGTTATCAATATTTAAAAAACCATTATGCAGCCAGTATTTCGAAAAAGGCTTGCCATTGGCAGCTTCACTCTGTGCAATTTCATTTTCATGATGAGGGAAGATTAAATCTTCGCCGCCGGCATGGATGTCAATTTCATCACCAAGATATTTTTTAGACATCACCGAACATTCAATATGCCAGCCCGGACGTCCATCGCCCCATGGAGATTCCCAGGAAGGCTCGCCTTCTTTTTTCGGTTTCCAGAGTACAAAATCCATCGGATCTTCCTTTTCATCGCTGACAGCAATACGGATTCCCGCAGACAGATCATCCAGATTTTTCTTGGACAGCTTTCCATAGCCTTCAAATTTACGGGTACGGTAGTAAACCGTACCGTTCACCTCATAGGCATAGCCCTTGTCGATCAATGTCTGGATCATATCGATCATTCCGCCGATTTCTTCCGTAGCCTTCGGATGAGTTGTCGCTTCCTTGACATTTAATCCATTCATATCTGTCTGGGCCTCTTTAATATAACGCTCTGAAATGACCGATGCATCCACACCCTCTTCATTGGCTTTTTTAATAATTTTATCATCCACATCCGTAAAATTGGAAACATAATTTACATCATAGCCCTTATATTCAAAGTAACGGCGCACTGTATCGAAAACAATCATCGGACGTGCATTTCCGATATGAATATAGTTATAAACCGTCGGTCCGCACACATACATACGTACCTTTCCTTCTTCTACAGGTATAAATTCTTCTTTTTTCCGTGATAATGTATTGTAAAGTTTCATCATCGAACCTCCCTTTTATTTTAAGTAACGGGTTGCTACTGTTTTTTCATTATACTGGGTGGAAATAATACCACCGTCCGAAAGTCTTGAGTATACTCCCTGAAACCTTCCATTATAAGTATATAGCCCGGTCAGGTTACTGTAAAGCTGAAATTGATAGGGTTTTTGTCCAAAACTGATATTATTTGTCCGATAAGGCCGGCAATATTCCTGAACAATGTAATTCCGGTCCATACAACTCTGAACAAGTGCCTTCCACTCTTTGTCACTGTAGTCCACCCCGGCATAAACCCCCTTCGCCGCATAGGAATCCACCGGTTTGATAATCCAGTCATCCTTCCCGCCATAAATCTGTTCTAAAACGCCTCTTTCAGCTGCCGCATCCAACGCCTCTGTTTTCGGCAAATGGGCTTCAACAAACCGGTTTTCTTCTTCTGTAAGCACTGCTTTTGTCATCGGATGAACGAGGGCCTGACAGATTGATTTATGATGAACAACCTGGGTTCGGAAAGCACCGATCAAACAAACCTTTTCATCCTTTACTGCCTGAATAAAATCCAGGACCTCCTCATAATTGTTCATAATATCACTGGTCACAGCTCTCCTGTAAATCACATCCACCGGATGGCCTGTCGGCGTACAGAGTCTTCCGTCTTTATAGACCATCTGCCGGATATCGCAGACCTCTGCCTCAATGCCCTTTTTTCGGAAATGACGTTCAAAGACATAAAATTCCCTGAGATAGGCCTTGTCCAGAAAATCCACAATGGCCACATAAGGCTTTTCCACCGCATTTTTACTCGAATCATAGGTCTTCATAAAGGCATCAATCCAAGAATCCACCAATTCAAACCGCTCTACCCGGACATCCTTCTCCAATCGGGACCATCCGTTATTCATATACAGAATGTCATCCAGAACTTTATTTTCATTCATGGCGCTGGTACCATCCGTATTAAACTCGCAGAATTTAAAATCCCCATTTTCTTCATTATAGAAAATATCAATACGGCATACAGGAACAGCCTCTTCATATCCTGAAGGCAGAAGAATCAGCTCTTCCAGCTTCTTCGAAAATGGAAATAATTTCCGGTAAGCCTTATTATTCATATATTCACGAATCACCTTTTCAAAAATACCATAGGTTGTTCTGACAATCTCAGAAAAATGTTCTATGGTCTTCCGGTCATATATTTTAGGAATCTGAAGTGTCCGGGTATAATTATTTCCCCCGGCATTTAAATCCGAATGTTTAATATATTCTTCCATCCGTATGGCCGACTTTTCACTTTCTTCCATATGCATCCGGACATAGCTTTCCAGTTCCGCCGTCAATTCCCGTGCTGTCATTTTCCATCCACTCCCTGCATGCTTACTTCATTTTCAATTAACGGATACCAAAGCCCCATCATTGCCATTTCATCAGCTTCAAGATTCATCGAAGCTTCCTTCAAAATTTCAAACAACACCCGCTTCACATTCCGTCCATAAACCTCCGCCTGATACCCGGCTTCTTTCAGACAGCTCTTCGCCTCATTTATCGCTTCAATACTGTGAGGCAGCCATCCCAACAGCCTCTCTACGGTCTGTGTATTTGAAAAAATCCCTTTGACCAAACAACAATAAGCGGCCACATAATCCTCCGGCATACTGTCTGCAGAACGAATTTCTATAAACTGCTTGAGACGGATATCCGGGAAAACCATGGATAAATAATGTTTAACGAGCGCTTCGCTGCCACCATAGATTTCAAAACACCGGGCAATTGTTTTTTCCGGCTCATATTTATAACGACCGCCTTCATTGACAACAATCACCGGTACATCGAGGAGCCAGCGGGCATAGGTTTTAAATCCGAAGCCGGTGTCAAACAGTTCCGGACATACGGAGGAACGTACCGGATCTACCCCCTGCCAAATCCGGTCCCGCAGCAGATGTCCATGAAAGGGCTGATCTTCAAATCCGGAAACATTTTCGGTGAGAAGGGCAAATAACGGATTTAAAAGCCAGGCTAAACGGTATTTATTCACAAAATCCCTTTCCGAATAATAATCAACGGATACATGACAGGCGGCCGTCGCCCGCATCATATTCTTTCCGTAAATACCTGTATGATTAAAATATGCATCCATGCATTGATACCGTTGTTTTGGAATTAACGGGACATCTTCTGCCTTCCCAAAGGGAAGATATCCTTCCGTTACAAGCCCATATCCCAGAGGCGCCAGCTTCTCTTCCAGCTGTATCCGCGCTTCGTGATAAAGATTCACTACTTTATGGATGGATGTACAGGGCGCTGTACTGATTTCAATCTGACACCCCGGCTCCAGAGTGATCAAAATGTCATCGCTTTCCATGGAAATCACCGCACCATCTTCCATATGTTTTTCCGAATATTTTTCTGCCAGTGATTCCATCAGACGGCTGACACTCTCCTCGCCGTCAAAAACCATGGTTTTGCGAGTCTCTTGATTCAGGACGAAATGCTCCACTTCCAGACCAATATGAAAATCCCCGTCTGTTTTGCATCCCCGTGAAAAATACTGTTCTAAAATACCAATTGATGTCTTCGTCTCCATAGTCTCCTTACGCCTTTTCGACAATACAGATCGCATTCGCTTCCATGCCCAGTCCCTCACCGGTAAATCCGAGCCCCTCCTCTGTTGTCGCTTTCACATTAATCTGATCAATTTCTATATATAAAGCTTCTGCAATATTCTCCCGCATATTCATAATATAAGGTGCAAGTTTTGGACGCTGTGCAATCACTGTCGCATCAATATTACCAATTTTCCAACCCTTGGTCTGAAGTAATTCCCCCACATGCTTTAATAAAACAATGCTTGAAATGCCTTTATAGGCCGGATCAGAGTCCGGGAAATGTTTTCCGATATCCCCAAGCGCCGCCGCCCCCAGAAGTGCATCCATCACTGCATGCAGAAGTACATCCGCATCGGAATGACCGAGCAGTCCCTTTTCATAAGGTATCTCAACGCCGCCAAGCACCAGTTTACGATCCTCAACTAAACGGTGCACATCATAACCCATTCCTATTCTCACAATATCACCTCGTATTTTATATTTATAAAGCTTTTATAATAATATCACAAAAAGATTTTTAGATAAAGAATTTCCTGTAAAACAAAAAAAGCCTGTGAATACAGACTTTTTAAAACTTCAGAGTAGCGAGGAAGGGATTTGAACCCCCGACACTGCGGGTATGAACCGCATGCTCTAGCCAACTGAGCTACCTCGCCATGTGATTAAATCTTTCGACTGAATGGGACCTACAGGGCTCGAACCTGTGACCCTCTGCTTGTAAGGCAGATGCTCTCCCAGCTGAGCTAAGATCCCAGATGTTTCAGTAAACAATATGTCGTTTCTGCAAACAATTAAAGCGTTATAAATACATCTATAACGACGACCCAGAAGGGACTCGAACCCTCGACCTCCGCCGTGACAGGGCGGCGCTCTAACCAACTGAGCCACTAGGCCATTTCATCTTGGGCGTTCACAACTGTTTCCGCCGCTCGACTACATAAGTGATTTTATATCATGATTATCGTTTTGTCAACCCTCTTTTTTACATTTTTTTCATTTTTGTTTTTTTATATGTTTTTCATGTATTTTTCTACAATATGTGCAACTCCATCATTATCATTGGTATCGGTAATGACATCTGCTACAGCCTTGACATCCGGCTGGGCATTCTCCATAGCCACACCGAGACCGGCAAACTGAATCATAGAAATATCATTGTAACCGTCTCCCAACGCAATAAGCTCTTCCCGGCGAATTCCGGTATATTCCAAAAGAGCTTCCAGGCCGGCTGCCTTGTGTACTCCCAACGGCGTAATCTCCATAAAATAGGGTTCCGAACGAAAAATATTTAACCGGTCTCCAAATTCTTTTTTCATCCCGGGCAAAATTTCTTCCAGATACCAGCCATCTCCTACCATAAGGCATTTGGTGACCGGAAAATCAATTTCTGCAGAAAAATCATAAAGCTCCTTTACAGGCATTTTGTTAATCCCTGCCTCAAGGCGCACATATTTATCCGTTGTATCCTCCGTCAAAATAGCGTCCCCCTGATAAGTGACAATCGGAAGCTGGTATTTCCGGCTGGCCCTTCCAAGCTGTGGAATGTATTCCGCCGGAATCTCTTTCCGGAAAATAACCTCCCCACTCCGGCAGCTCTGAATCAGACCGCCGTTAAAGGCCAGAATATACCCGCCGTAAATATCCATCTCCAGTTCCCGGCTTAAATCCACAGCTCCGTTAATCGGCCGTCCTGTCGCCAGAACAACCGTCACGCCCTGTTTCTGTATATTGATCAATATTTCTCTTGTATGGGCTGAAATCTCTTTTTGGGAATTCGTCAAGGTCCCATCCAAATCTACTGCTATCATTTTATAATCCATATTCTTCCCCTGCAATCTCTTTCCGGACAATCCTTTTATCTATGTCATTCTATTATATCCGAATCCTTTCCGATTAACAACTGTAATATAGGAAAAATGCCCCGGAAGGCTGTAAAATACTTTCCGGAGCACCTCTTTAATTTTTCTGCTTATGGCAACAGTGAAAGCACCTGTTTCTTCGGTCTCACACCCATAGATTTATTGACGATCTTTCCTTCCTTCATAACAATTAATGTCGGAATGCTCATTACTTGAAAGGCCGCCGCCAGCTCCTGCTGTTCATCCACATTGATTTTAGCAACCTT
>DBGCEW010000099.1:0-5941 GCA_048357495.1 Frisingicoccus sp. | reverse complement strand
AATACGGTCATAATCCGCCGTACCGGTGTATGGAGCGGCATTGCCGAGATTTCCTCGGAGAACCGGGCCATAAGGGTTTTCAGAGTTTCTGTCAGAATATCTTCCTTGCTTCCGTAATTCCGGTAATAGGATACACGGGAGACGCCGGCCTGGAGGGCAATTTCGGAAATCGAAATTTCTTCATAAGGTTTTTCCTTCATCAAATCGATCAATGCGCGGACAATATTATTTTTAACACGAAGATTCGCTTCTTTTCTTTTATCCATAGGACATTTCTCCTTCGAGTCTGTACTTATATGAAACAAGTGTAACATTTAAAGAGCGCGAAGTCAATAAAATAAAGCCTAAGTGCATGGTTTCAATCTGAAATTTCACAACAAAAAAAGCAATGAGACGTGAGGGTGTATGTCTCATTGCTTTTAGCATTCATATTTAATGTGTCAGCGATGAATTAAGCCATTTTATTCACAGCAAGGTTCATGCGGCTGATTTTTCTGGAAGCAGTATTTTTGTGGTAAACACCTTTTGTAGCTGCTTTATCTATAGCGCTGGTAGCATTTAATAATTCAGCTTTAGCCAGCTCTTTATCATTCGCTGCGATAGCTGCATCTACTTTCTTGATAGCAGTTTTAACAGCGGATTTTGTCATCTTATTTCTTAAAGCCTTTGTCTGATTTACAACGATTCTTTTCTTTGCAGATTTAATGTTAGCCAATCTGGACACCTCCCATTATTGAATATTAATAAGCTTGTATATTCATTAAAGCCGGACACGGACGTTCTAATGTAAACATACCCTTATATAATACGAGAAACTTTCAGGGTTGTCAATACATAATCTGAAATCTTTTGGAAAAAAATAAAATAAAAAACAGGAAAAAGGTGAAGCGATATGAATCATCCGGTGAGGACGGATTTGGCGATTGAAAATGCGGAAATGTTTCAGGAGACAGAGGAACTTCAGGGAATATCGATCCATGAAGAAACCGGGAAAAAATCGGGGATACGAATAACCCGTGTGCGGGTGGAAAATGAAACCGGGGCTAAAAAAATCGGAAAAGATATTGGAGATTATATTACGCTGGAGGTTCCGGTTCTGGATGCGCCCGATGTGAATTATCACAGGGAGATAACGACTGAAATTGCAGAGCAGTTAAAGCGGCTTGTTCCGGGGATTGAACATAAAAAGATTCTTGTGGCAGGAGTAGGGAACCGGGATATGGCACCGGATGCCCTGGGACCGATGGTGATCGATCATTTGTTTATTACCCGCCATCTGATTCGGGAGTATGGAAAAAATTCGGAAGTAACACAGGGGATGGGAGATGTCAGCGCCCTCGCTCCGGGAGTGATGGCCCAGACGGGAATTGAAACCCGGGAGATTCTTCTGGGCGCAGTAAAGGAGACAGAACCGGATCTGTTGATTGTTATCGATGCTCTGGCAGCCCGGAATGTCCGGCGCCTGAATAAAACCATTCAGATTACCAATACAGGGATTGCCCCGGGAGCCGGGGTTGGAAACCGTCGTTTTGGTATTGATGAAGCGAGTATGGGAATTCCGGTAATTGCCATCGGGATTCCTACGGTCATTGATGCCGCATCGATTGTCAATGATACGGTGGGGCATATGCTGGCAGTTATGGATGAAACAACGAACCGTCTGTCGGAACGTATCCGGGAAGGGGTGGCCCCTTTTAATGAGCAGGAACGGTATCAGTTAATGCGGGAACTGATGGCGCCGGAAATGATGAATATGTTTGTAACGCCGAAAAATATTGATGAGATTATTGTGCAGATGAGCTACACATTGTCGGAATCGATTAATTATCTCTGCCATTCTATGTCATAGGTTTTTTTCAGCCACATATAATAGTGATGGTACTCTGGGGAAAAGATGAAAGACGGGGCGTATGAATGAGGAAGAGCAGGAAGATTGTTTATCTTTTTCAAATTCTTTGCAGTATTATTTTTCTTGGGATAACGGGAATATTACCCGGAAAGAACCTGTGGATGAACGTGATAAGTCCGGTTGTTTATGGCCGGGCATTTTATACATCGGCAGCAGGGTGGGCAGAAAGCTTTTCGGATGGTCTTATTGGAAGCTGGATGCCCCTGTGGCTGATTGAAAAGGACAGGGCTTCTTTAGTGCAAAACAGTTACGGGGAACTTTATCCTTCCGACAGTATTCTGGCTGCTGTGTATGCGGAAAACAATCCGGAAGCTGCGGAAGCACCGGAAAACGATGGAGAGGAACCGGCGGATGAAAAGACGGCCCAGGCGGTGAATGCGCCGGCGGCCAGCAGTCAGGGCACTGTTTATACGGCGGATATGCTGAAGGATTACAATTATTTTGTAAATCAGTTTTACGCTATTGACAGTACGACCTATGCACCGGATGGCCTTTTGGATGCCCAGAGCTTTATGAATATGGATTTATCTGTGGATTTACAGGGGACAGATCCGAAAGTCCTCATTTATCATACCCATTCACAGGAAAGCTTTGCCGACAGCCGGCCGGGTGAGGTGCAGGATACGGTCGTCGGTCTGGGCGCTCTTTTGAAGGAAAATCTGGAAGAACGCTATGGGATTGCCACCATTCATTTGACAGATACATTTGATGTTATTGATGGCGTGACGGACCGGAGTGCGGCATATACCTATGCCGAAGAACGGGTGGAGGCGGTACTTGAAGAAAACCCTTCGGTGAAAGTCGTTATTGATATCCACCGGGACGGTGTCGGTGAAAACACCCGTCTTGTGACCGATATTAATGGAGAGGATACGGCTCAGATTATGTTTCTGAACGGACTTTGCCGGACTGCAGATAACGGTCCGATTGAGTATTTGCAGAATCCGTATCTTTCAGAGAATCTCGCTTTCAGTTTTCAGCTTCAGACAAAAGCAGCCCAGTATTATCCGGATTTCACACGGCGGATTTATCTGCGCTCATACCAGTACAATTTACATATCCTTCCGAGGAGTCTTCTGGTCGAGTGCGGGGCTCAGACAAATACCGTGGCGGAAGCCCGGAACGCCATGCCGCCGCTGGCGGATTTGCTGTATATGGTTTTGTCTGGTAATGAATGACGGGGAGTGGCATTTTTATACAAAATACGGTACAATAAAAGACGGCGGTTGCCGCATTAAGAAAATTGAAAGAAAACCATTGATGTTTATGTTAAAAATGCCTGATACACTAAGGACAAAGATAAACAGAAGGAGTATGTGATGAAGAAGCAGACGATACTTGTAGTTGATGATGACAGAGAGATTGTTCGGGCAATTTCAAAATTACTGGAACTGGAAGGTTATGAAACACTGAAGGCTTACGATGGCATGGAAGCTCTGGATATGCTGATGGATCATACGGTCCATTTAATTCTGATGGATGTGATGATGCCGAGAATGAACGGTCTGTCTGCCGTGATGAAAATCCGGGAGACGAAGAATATACCGATTATTATTCTGTCGGCAAAAACAGAAGAAAGCGATAAAATTATCGGTCTGTCTATGGGGGCCGATGATTATGTGAGCAAGCCTTTCAGTACAGAGGAACTGGTGGCCAGAGTAAAGGCTCAGCTCCGGCGTTATATGACCCTGGGTTCTGTCTATAATACGGAGCCCGGAAGTGAAGAAATTCATTTAGGCGATTTAATATTGAACAAGGACCAGAAGCAGATGTATGTCAACGGCGAAGAAGTCCGTTTGACGGCGACAGAGTATAAGATCGTGGAATTACTGATGTCCTATCCGGGACGTGTTTTTTCTTCGGAAGAAATTTACAGCCGTGTCTGGAATGAAGACGCTTATGCAGTGGAAAATACGGTCATGGTTCATATCCGCCGGATTCGTGAAAAAATTGAAATTGATCCGAAAAATCCAAAGTATTTAAAGGTGGTGTGGGGCATTGGCTATAAAATGGAAAAAATCTAAAGCCTACGGGCCGAAAAAACCGGGAATGATCCGGCGCACATGGTGGTTTTGGAAAGAAAAACTGAGCTCAATGATGGGGCTTTATGTGATATCGGTGATTTTACTGATGATCTTTCTGATGAACATGGTGGACAGTCTGAGCGTGACCTACGATTATCCGGTTCTCGGACTTTATATTTCCGGGCTTTTAAACGTGGTCCTATGGATTTATTTATTCAAACATATTGAAAGGGATACAGCTTCGCCGCGTTTTATGAACTGGCTCAAAAATTTAGACTGTGATTTGCTTGTTTTGCTTTATTTCGGGCTCTTTGCAGGGGCAATTCTGTTTCTCTCAGTGGCCTATTCGGATATGCATGTGCCGATTTATGACTGGGATGGTGAATATGTCGGCAGCTACCTGAATCAGACAGAATTTTCAATGATTCTCCTGCCGATGGCGATGGTTCATAATGCGCTGTGCATGATCATTATCCGTCATTTCAAGAATCCGGAGCTTCGTAAGGCGACCTTCTGCAAACGGGTGTATAACCGGGGAAAAGACTGGGCCCGTGAAAAAAGAAAGGACTATCAGAGTAAGTATCCTTTTGAAAAGAAAGTGCAGATGGAAACCTTCTTTATATCCGCAGTTGCTGCAGGGACAGGCATACTGAGCCTGCTTTGTGTGGGAGCCTGGGGATTTTCAAGACTCTTTATTGCCTTTATTATTTTTATTGCATCGGTAGTTGTTTTCGGATGGATGCGTTATCATAAAGCCTTTCTGACGGATGTGGGAACACTGGCAGAGGAAATCCATAAAGTATCCACGGGAAATCCGCTGGAAAGCAGTGCGATTCCTGAAGATTCGATGATTTATGAGGCCGGGGAAGACCTGACCCATGTTTTTGAAAATCTGAGTGAGAGTGTAAAGCGTCAGGTCCAGAGTGAAAAGATGAAGATGGACCTGATTACAAATGTTTCCCATGATTTAAAAACGCCGCTCACCTCGATCATCGGTTATGTGGATCTGCTGAAGAAAACAGAGCTGAGTGCAGAAGCCAGGGACTATGTGGAAATTTTATCCCAGAAATCAGAACGTCTAAAAAAAATGATTCAGGATGTGTTTGAAATTTCCAAGGCGACCAGCGGGAATATGGATATCCATCTGGAAACGGTGGATATAAACACATTGATGCGTCAGACCCTCGGGGATATGGACGACCGGATTGAGGCTTCCAAAAGAACCCTGCGGAAAACACTGTCGGCAGACCCTCTGTATGTGGTGAGTGACGGACAGAAGCTGTATCGGGTTTATCAGAATCTTATTGAAAATGCGCTGAAATATTCACTGGAAGGCAGTCGGATTTTTATTGACAGCTTTGGCGATGACAAGACCGTTACAACGGTGATTAAAAATACGGCATCCTATGAAATGGATTTTAATGAAGAAATGATTACAGAGCGGTTTGCCCGGGGAGATATTAACCGGACGACAGAGGGACACGGACTCGGACTGGCCATTGTAAAAAGTTTTGTAGAAGCCTGCGGCGGAAAATTCCATATTGATATTGATGGCGACCTTTTTAAAGCAATGGTGACATTCCGGCGCCATATTCCGGATGAAATGGAGGAAAAGACGGAGGAGCTTCCGGAACTTCCAGCCCTTATTGAAGGCCATCTGAATGAAAATACATGACAAATGAAAAACTTCATGATATACTAATTTGATAAAAAAGTGTATGAAATGGAGGAATACCAGGATGGCAGTGGACCAGAGCAAAATTCGTAATTTTTGTATTATTGCCCATATTGATCATGGCAAATCCACCCTGGCAGACCGCATTATTGAGATGACAGGGACACTGACAAACCGTGAGATGCAGGCCCAGGTTCTTGATAATATGGATCTTGAGCGGGAACGGGGGATTACGATCAAATCCCAGGCGGTTCGCATTGTATATAAAGCCAAGGATGAAAGTGAATATATTTTTAATTTAATTGACACACCGGGACATGTGGATTTTAACTA
>DBGCEW010000098.1:0-3010 GCA_048357495.1 Frisingicoccus sp. | reverse complement strand
TCATTTATTCGAGAATACAATTGTAAACTTTCAAAAATTGGTCAACAATTATATACAAAACGGGCGCTGGAATTATGGGAAATGCGAAATAGTCATGCGCATAAGTTTTATGAAGAATTGCTTTTTGAAATACAAGAGATATCTGTGTTAAAAAATTTCCGTGAAAAATTGAACTAATGCAAAAGAACATATTGGTAAAAGAACTGTATATAAAATAGACTGCCAATCATTAAATGGCAGTGTGTTTTGCAAATTGACAAAATTTTAGGGAGTATTCCAAAATGGATCTGTTGACAAATTAAAGAGAAATGGCTTTCTGTATGGTATACTTATTATATCCATTGCAGGAGGCTATTTTCCCAACAAACTCACTTTTTCAGTGTTTATTTCTGCATGTTTTCTTGAAATGCCATAAAACAGCTGGTAAATTCGGTTATTTAAACCGCTTTTACCAGCCGTTTTAGATTTAACGCCGTTGCCGATAAGAGGCATTCTTCTATCGCTTTCTGAAGGCCTCTTTTCTGGATTTTATTCAATTTATGTCCTCGTTTTAAAACTGCGAATGTTCCTTCTGCCCATATCTTCCTAAGCCTCATGACTCTCAGATAATCACTGGTCCCTACTTTCTTGCTATTTCGATAAAAAGAGGGATAATAAGCACTCGCATTGATTCTGACTGTACCGAGATCTGTGGCACAAGCTGAAAAATTCGGGCAGTTTTTACATTGTTTTTTTGAACGGCTATATAAACGGTAATAGTTCCCCGTTGACTTTTTATAAATTAATTTCTGAAATGCTAAATATTCTCCCTGTCTACATACAAAGCGGTCTGTTTCTTCCTCATAACAGAATCCTTTTTTCATTGCATTGTTCTGATATTCACGTATCGCTGTATAACCTTGGACCCCTAATAACTCCAGCCCTCTGTGTACCGCTCCTATATCATATCCGCCATCTAATCCAATTTCCTGATATTTACAAGGCTGTCCTTTCAAATGTTCCAGGATAATATCACTTTTCCTCTGGTTAGCTGGATAACAGTCCACCCCCGTAATAATGCCATGCCTGGTATCCACTGTCATCTCCGTCAGATAACCCAGCCCCTTTTTACGAGCCTGGTGGATATAACCATACTCTGGATTTGTCCGCTTTGCTTTCCCATCATAAAAAATGACCTCCTGCAATTGATATAATAAGTATACCATATAGAAAGCTATTTCTCTTTAGTTTGTCAACAGGTTCATCTTGGGATACTCCCATAGTGATGGCTGTTGTAATCTTTCCAAATCAATCCCCCACCCCAAAATCGGTATTTTCATAAAGCACTTCGATGGATGGATCGTGTTCCAGTTCGCGGTATTCCTCCAGAAACCATTTCACCAGTTCTTCATCCCTTTTCACATCGGTGGAATTGTTGGTGAACACATTGATAGTGCCGAGCTTAAAAAACTGTTTTAAAAGTCTGATATCGTTTTGGATCATCTCTTTTGTCTGCCCCTGGATGCCGACCATTAGGCAAGGGGAGTCAAAGTAACGGCTCAGTTCCTCGGCATCACGAAAATCAGCGTGTTTATTCAGGTAGTGCTCCCGAAAATGATAGTCAAAAGTTTCGGCGCCGGTCTTGTATACAATCGGGATGCCGAAAAATTCTCTCATTTCATCCAGGCGGCTGCGGTAGATCCAGTGAGCCTCAAAAAACAGCTTTTGGATGTGCTTTTCCCGAACGACGGTACGGATGTCGGTAAGCGTTTCCTTTGGAAGCTCAAAACAGCTTCCGGAGTTTATCACTTCCAGTACGCCGAACTCTCCGGTGACGTGGGAGAGCACGTCCCGGTTTAGGGTAATCATCGACTCCCTGTCTCTGGAATTGTCCTCAATATAATCACAGAAGCGACACTTGCCCCAGGCACACGGAAGAGCTTTCAAAAGTACAATCTCCCGCTTATTTTTATTGGTGATCTTACTATATCGATCCATAAGTACGGTCTCCTTTTTTTAAAACAGTCAATACGGAAACGGGTAAAACATGCAGGACTGTCAGAGACAGGGCCAGCATGACGGTCCGGTCAATAAAATCGGTAACAAGCTGTACGCAAAATACGCTTACAGTAAGATTCAGTCCCAGATGATGAAAGAGCTGTACCATGACTGTGGAGCCGGATGAGGTAATTCCTCCAAATAAAAATGCCGTAATGCAGGAGGAAACAATCGTTCCCGGTAAAGTAACGACAAACGCATACAGCGGAATCCGGTATTTTCCGTTCCGAAATGATTTTTCATAGAAAAAGAGTCCGGCGGTCAGTCCGGTGAGGAGCTGGACCGGAAGATAAAACAGGGAATAAATATCCGTTGTCATTCCGGTCAGAATCCCACTTAAAAATCCCGGAACCATTCCGTAAAACGGACCGAACAAAATGGCGGCAAGGAAGGTTCCCAGTGTATCCAGATACAGTGGAATCCGGATCAGAAGGGCAAGATTTGCCCCGGCAATATTCAATACAGCGGCCAGTGCCAGAAACGACATCTGAAGTACAGTCAGTTTTTTCGGATATCTCATACTGTCACCTCCCCGGAAAGAATCTGGGGAAGAATCGATTCCGCCTGTGCCGGATTGGCGCCGAGTACCTTACAGAAAAACATCAAGAAGAAGCGATAAGGATCTGTCTTGGTGAGAATGTGACTGTTATGTGGTTTCTTCCAGATTTCGTGGTCATCCACCAGTGTCTGTCCAAAGCTTAAGCCCTCTGTCTCCACAGAGGTGTAGGCGTCAAAGCCATCGCAGAGAGAAGGATCGGCAAAATAAGCAACAGCCAGCGGGTCGTTGATGACACATCCGATGATGCCCTCCTGTTCCCAGTGGAAATCCATATAGAACCGGGTGATCGATTCCATTACGGAACCAAGATGCGGATTGATCCGTTTCATGTAGGCTGCAAGATTTGGCGTCAGGACAATTTTACGTGTCACATCCAGTCCAATCATGTGGATCCTTTTTCCGGCAAGTTCCGGC
>DBGCEW010000097.1:0-3401 GCA_048357495.1 Frisingicoccus sp. | reverse complement strand
CAGCGCCGGACAGTATGTTACAGATAAGGCGGCATGGGGATTCCGCCGGTTGAGTATTATTGATTTGGATCACGGGTCCCAGCCGATGTTTAATGAGGATAATAGCATTGTCATTGTCTTCAATGGAGAGATATATAATTACAGAACCCTCCGGGAAGAATTAATTGCCAAAGGCCATGTATTCCGAAATCATTCCGATACGGAGGTGCTTGTTCATGGCTATGAAGAGTATGGTACGGATTTACCGAAGTACTGCCGGGGCATGTTTGCTTTTATGATTTATGATACGAAAAAGGATATTGCATTTGGAGCCAGAGATTATTTTGGCGTTAAGCCTTTTTATTACAGTGTCATCGATAAAAATCTGGTCTTTGGTTCGGAGATTAAAAGTATTCTTGAATATCCGGGGTATGAGAAGCAGGTGAACCGGGAAGCATTGGAAGAATATCTGACATTTCAGTATTCCGTACTTCCGGAAACATTTTTTAAGGGAATCTTTAAGCTGGCTCCGGCCCACAGCATTTTGTTTAAAGATGGTGAGGTAACCATTGAGCGTTATTGGGAGCCGGATTTTGATATCGATGAAAATGCAGACCTTGATACATTAGTGGATAAGATTGATGCTCAGATGAATGAATCGGTACAGGCCCATATGATCAGTGATGTGGAGGTGGGATCCCTTTTATCCAGCGGGATTGACTCCAGTTATATTGCAACCATTTCCAAAGCGGATAAAACCTTTACCGTAGGCTTTGATTATGATAAATTTAATGAGATTTCTTATGCAAAGGATTTATCGGAAAAGATCGGCACGAAGAATTTCAGTAAGCTGATTTCTGAGGAGGAATACTGGAGTGTTTTGCCGGAAATCCAGTATTATATGGATGAGCCGCTGGCGGACGCCTCTTGTGTGGCTCTGTATTTTGTCGATAAAACGGCGGCAGAGCATGTGAAGGTTGTTCTTTCCGGTGAAGGTGCGGATGAGTTCTTTGGCGGTTATAATATTTATCATGAGCCGCTCTCTCTGAGTAAGTATCAGAAGCTTCCGAGGGGATTGAGACGGCTGGCCGGAAAGGTGGCTGAAACGGTGCTGCCGGAAGGCTTCCGTGGAAGAAGCTTTCTGATGCGCGGTGCCTTGGATGTGGAACAGCGTTTTATCGGCAATGCCAAACGTTTCTCGGTGAAGGAGCGTAAGAAAATCCTTAAAACCGCGACACCGGCAAAGGCGCCGTGGAAGCTGACAAAACCTTATTATGATAAAGTAAAAGATCTGGATGATACAACCAAAATGCAGTATATTGATATGAACTTCTGGCTGATTGGAGATATTCTCTTGAAGGGAGATAAGATGAGCATGCGTCATTCTCTGGAATGCCGGGTGCCGTTTCTTGATAAAGAGGTGTATGCTCTGGCAAGGACCATTCCAACGAAACATAAACTGGCCGGCGGAACGACAAAATATGCCCTTCGAAAAGCGGCGGAACGCCATATTCCGGAAGCAACGGCCATGAAGAAAAAACTGGGATTTCCGGTTCCGATTACTTTATGGTTAAGGGAAGATAAATATTATAATCAGGTAAAAAAGGCATTTACAAGCGCGGCAGCGGAAACATTTTTTAATACGGATGAGCTTGTAAGGATGCTGGATATCCATAAGAAGGGAAAACTGGATTACAGTAAGAAAATCTGGGTTGTTTACATGTTCCTTATGTGGTATGAAGTCTATTTTGTACGGGAAGAGGTAGGTTATGAATAAGGATTTATTACAGCTTTACGGGGTGACGGACAGTCAGTGGCTGAAACCGGGAGAAACCCTGGCGGATGCTGTGGAAGCGGCCATTAAGGGTGGTGTAACACTGATTCAGCTCCGGGAAAAGCACATGGAAGATGATGCTTTTATCCGTGAAGCGGTGGAAGTGAAAAAAGTGACGGATGCCTATGGAATTCCATTGATTATTAATGATAATTTAAGGGTCTGCCAGGCCTGCGGCGCTGCCGGTGTCCATGTGGGACAGGAGGATATGCCCGTAACAGAGATTCGTCAAATACTCGGTCCGGATAAGATTGTCGGAGTGACGGCAAAAACAGTGGAGCAGGCGAAGAAGGCTCTGGCCCAGGGGGCGGATTATCTCGGCAGCGGCGCCATGTTTGGTTCTGCAACAAAGTCCGAGGCAAAACCGATGACGCTGGAGCAGTTTGCTGAGATCCGTAAAGCGGTGGATCTGCCGATTGTGCTGATCGGAGGCATTGATGCGGGAAATATCCGGGAGCTGGCAGGGTCCGGCGCCCAGGGAGCAGCAGTGGTTTCCGGGATTTTTGCCCAGGAAGATATTGAGGCGGCTGCCAGAGTTCTGAAGAAATTGTCGCTGGAAGTATTTCCGGAGTAAATAAAAGCAGTTATCTTTTCAAAGATAAAAGGAGTTTAAGATGTTGACAGTATTATTTGATTTGGATGGTACATTACTTCCGATGGATCAAGATGTGTTTGTCCGGGACTATTTTGGCCGTCTGGCGAGAAAAACAGCGCCTGCAGGGTACGATCCGAAAGCACTTCCGGAAAATCTCTGGAAGGGCGTTGCCGCAATGGTGATGAATGACGGCAGCCGCTTGAATGAAGCCGTTTTCTGGGATGTTTTTAAAGAAATTTATGGCGAAAAAGTGGAGGAAGATAAGGGGATTTTCGAAGATTTTTATGCCAATGAATTTCAGGAAACAGCAAAAGTCTGTGGATATAATCCAAAGGCTAAAGCCTGTGTTGAAGCCTGCAAAGAGATGGGCTGCCGTGTTGTTTTGGCGACGAATCCAATTTTTCCTGCCATTGCTACGGAAAGCCGGATTCGATGGGCCGGCCTGGAACCATCGGATTTTGAATATTATACAACCTATGAAAACTCCCGGTTCAGCAAACCCAACCTGAAATATTATGAGGAACTGCTGAAGAAGATTCAGGTAAATGCCGGGGAATGTCTGATGGTGGGGAACGATGTTTCAGAGGACATGATAGCGGAAAAGCTGGGCATGAAGGTTTTTTTACTGACAGATTCGATGATCAATAAAGAGCATGTGGATATTGAAGGCTATCCTCATGGCGATTTTGATAAATTACTGGATTATATAAAGGCGCAGGGCGGGCAGGCCCCTTCTCTGAATGCTTCTGAACTGTGATTTTATCACAGAAGCCTGTATTTTTTTATGATATACTTCAATCATCAAAAAACAAACGAAGGATTAAAGAAATATAGGAGGTATGGCGATGTCAGTATTAAATATTACAAAGGATAATTTTCAGAAAGAAATTATGGAAAGTGAAAAAACAGTGCTTTTGGACTTTTGGGCAGGATGGTGCGGACCATGCCGTATGTTATCTCCGATTGTGGATGAAATCGCAGATGAGCGTGGCG
>DBGCEW010000096.1:0-15901 GCA_048357495.1 Frisingicoccus sp. | reverse complement strand
AGATTAATATTCCCCAAAGCCTTCATTGAAGCTTTCAGTTCCCGGATATTTTTACGAATTTCTTCCATGGACACAGGCGCTTCTTCTGCCGGCCGTAATTCAAGAGCCCCATTATATGTAAGCTCATAGGTTTCCCACATATAATTACTCAGCTTATTCCGCTCCTCATCACACTGCACATTCAGATGCTCCAGACGGAAAATCTCTTTATCCAGCAAGCTGCACCGATCCGAAAGCTGTTCCCGGATTTCAAAAAAGCCTTTGTGCTTTCCGCTGATTTCTTCCCGCTCTTTCATATGCATCGCCAGTTCCGCTTTTACAGAGTCATCACTGTCAAAACTTTCCCGATTTTTTGCTTCCATGGCGTCTGCCATTGTCCGTTTTTTCTCAATTTCTGCCAGAATATCGTCCTGACGCTGCCCCAGTTCCTCCCCGGTCTGAATCATTTTCTGAATCTCCTCGGAGATTCTCTGAATGTTCTCATTCAAAAAATTTTGTTTTTGTATATATCCACTGAAATCCACGCCAAGCTTCGAAGCCCTGGAAGAAATTTCCTGCTGTCTGCCCACCTCTTCTTCCAGTTTTTCATTCAATGCTTCCATCGTCCGCTCTGCTTCGGCCTTCACCGCTTCATGCCCTTCCTTTTCCTCAAGAAGCTTTTCCTTGAACTCTGAAATTTCCAGCATTTGCCGGTTCAGCTCTTCCGCTTCCGAAGAAAGTTCCCGATAGGTATCTGCCTGCCCGGCAGAGGAGGCTTCCAACTGGCCCATATTTACATAAAGGGTATTTGATTTAAGATTAAGCTCCTGTAAGTCCTCCTGAAGCATAGAGATCCGACGCTTGTTTTCCCGCTTTTCATCATGGGCCCCGTCTGTTTCTCTGTTCAGATGATCCAGCATTTCCTTCAAGTTCTGCATCTGCTGCTGCATTTCTTCCATTTCCCGGTGACGTCCCAGCAAATTTCCTGAATTCTTAAAGGTACCACCGGAAATGGATCCGCCCGGATTCAAGGATTCGCCTTCCAGCGTTACAATTCTTAACGAATACCGGTACTTTTTCGCCAGCTTCAAAGCATTGTCCATCGAATCCGACACAACAACCCGTCCAAGAAGATATTGCGCCAGAGCCTGAAATCCATCGTCATATCGAATCAGGTCACTGCCTACACCAATAACACCTTTTTCCTGAAGAATCGCCTCTCTGTTATTCAGGGTTTTCGGCACAATACTTGTCATCGGCAAAAAAGTGGCCCGCCCGAAACGATGCTGTTTTAAATATTCAATCATCTGTTTGGCCGTCTTTTCATCCCTAGTGACCACATTCTGAATGCTTCCGCCCAGAGCCGTTTCAATCGCCGTTTCATAGGCTTTATCTACTTTCACAATATCCGCTACCACACCGATGATGCCAGGCATCTGTTTTTTCTGTTCCATAATCCGGCGAATACTGTTTCCATAACCTTCATAGCGTTCCGTAATTCCCTGAAGGGTCTGAAACCGCGAAGTCATCCGGTGATATTCCTGCTGTTTATCTGTCACCTGTCTATGACAACGATCAATATGTTCCTGAATTTTCTGCCCTTTTTCCTGGCAGTCCTTCAATTTGCCCTGTAAATCTTCTTTACAGGCATCCAGTTCCTGTTTTTCCCGGGAATAGGCCGTCATCCGCTCCTTCCGGCTGGCAGCTTCACTTTTCAAAAGAAGAAGTCTCTGATTCAGTTCGGATTTACGGATTTGTATCTGTTCCAGCATCGTATCATAGCGCTGAAGTTTCGCTTTAACACTTCCCACATGATTCAGGGCCTCAATAATATCGCTGTTTTTCCCGTCAATCCTCTGGCGGAGTTCTTCAATAACACTCCGCATACGGTCGAGTTCATTCTCCGTCTGATCTTTGATGCTTCCCACAGACTGGATTTCTTCCGTCAGCTTTTCTCTCTGAGCCTGCCATTCTTCTGCATCCCGGCGTTTATTTTCAATATCCTTTTGAATCTGCTGGCGGCGTTCCTCATAATGACCGGCATCCGATGTGTCACTTCGGATCTGCTCCCTTAAAAGACGGATTTCACTTTCATTTTTTTCACGGGCAATCTGTATTTCAGATATCCGCCCCTTTAATGCATCAATTTTTTCATTGCAAATTTCCAGCCCCGCTTCCAGAGCCTCATATTCGGACCGTGTTTTTTCAAGATCCTTCCGGCTGGCTTCCAGATCCTCTCTGGCAATCGCCGTTTTTTCTTCGTAAGCCGCCGCATCAGCTTTCAAACGTTCATATTCGGATAAATACATCCGTATATCTAATGCCTTTAGGGCATATCTTAATTTTAAATATTCTCTGGCCTTTTCCGATTGGCGAAACAGTGGTCCGGTCTGTTTTTCAAGTTCCGACAGGATATCCGTCACCCGATAAAGATTCTGTTTCTCAATATCCAGATTCTTTTCCGCCATCGCCTTCCGTTTTTTATATTTTACAATACCAACTGCCTCATCAAAAAGCTCCCTGCGCTCCTCCGGTTTGCCGCTCAGTATCTTATCAATCTGTCCCTGACCAATAATCGAATAGCCTTCTTTACCAATTCCCGTATCAAAAAACAGCTCCTGAACATCCCGAAGCCGGCTGACATGGCCATTAATTAAGTATTCACTTTCCCCCGACCGGTAAACCCGGCGGGCTACTGTCAGCTCTTCGTAATCCATCGGCAATTTGTGATCTGAATTATCAATACTGATAGCGACATAGGCAAATCCCAGAGGTTTTCGGTTTTCGGTACCGGAAAAAATAACGTCTTCCATCTTACTCCCACGAAGCTGCTTGGCACTCTGTTCTCCGAGCACCCAGCGCACCGCATCCGCAACATTACTCTTTCCGCTACCGTTAGGACCCACAATTCCTGTAATTCCTTTATTAAATTTCAACAGGGTTTTGTTGGCGAAGGATTTAAAACCATGAATCTCGATACTTTTTAAATACATAAATTTTCGTCTCCACCCTTAAAAAGTCCCTGCGCCTTTAATTCAAGAAGGGACTGATAGGCTGCATTCTGTCCGGCGGCCTGTTTCGTCCGTCCGCTTCCCTTTCCAAGCATCTGATCACCCAGATAGATCTGCATCACAAAGGTCCGGTTATGCTCCGGTCCGCTGACATCCACAACCTCGTATTTGAGAGATTCCTTTGACCAGCTCTGAACGTTCTCCTGCAGAATTGTTTTACAATCATAAAAAAGACGGGTGTTTTCCATGTCATTCAGCACAAAATCCATAATAAATTTTCGCGCCGGATCAATGCCGCCATCTAAAAAAACGCTCCCGATCACAGCCTCCAGAGCATCCGATAAAATAGAGTCCCTGTCACGCCCTCCTGTCATATCCTCACCTTTGCCCAATTTCAAATAGCTTCCGAGATTCATTTTCCGGGCACAGTAAGCCAGTGCCGGCTCACAGACGAGGCTCGCTCTTGTTTTGCTCAATTCCCCTTCCAGTTTTTCCGTGTAACATTGAAACAGCACATCGCTGGAAACCAATTCCAGAACCGCATCTCCGAGAAACTCCAAACGTTCATTATTCTGATACTTTTCCAGATGATGCTCGTTTGCATAAGAGCTATGGGTCATCGCTGTTTCTAACAGACTTTTATCCTTAAAATGATATTGAATCTTTTCCTGAAAATCCCTCAAATTTTTAGAATTCATTCAAGCCTCCTGTATACTACCTGCTTTCGATCCGAATAAGTAAAAAGGAGTCCCAGTTCATGCCGGAGACTCCATGTTACGCATACTCAATTCATGCAGGAATTAATTTAATGATTTTTTAATCTCTTCCATTGCATCGCCGACAGTTACAATATTTTCGGCAGCTTCATCAGGAATCTTAATATCCAGTTCTTCTTCGATTCCCATAATAATTTCAACCACATCCAGTGAATCACATCCAAGATCCTCTGCAAAAGATGAATCCATCGTAATTTCTCCGGCATCAATACTCAGTACGTCTGCAATAATCTCTTTTAATCTTTCTAATTCCATAATTTAACTTCCTTTCAAATGAAATAAAATATTTTATATTTAAAATCACTGATTTAAAACTTCTTCTATCCTTACATTGATATTCTGCTCTTTAAAGGATATGCATTGAATAATCGAGTTTTTCACCTCTTCGGACCCTGAACTGCCGTGGGTCTTTACAACCAGCCCTTTCAGCCCAAGCATCGGTGCTCCGCCGTATTTTGAAGAATCAAAGGCTTTCACCGTAGCCTTCAGAGAAGATTTGATCAGCAGTCCGCCAATCTTACTCTTTAAAGATGACATCAGCGAATCCTTAATCTTATGGATCAGTGTATGGCTGAGACCTTCATATAATTTCAGAATAACATTTCCGACAAAGGCCTCACAGACAATAACATCCGCCTGTCCTGAAGGAATATCTCTTGCTTCAATGCTTCCGATAAAGTTAATATTTGGACATTCTTTCAACAGCGGATAAGCTTCTTTGACAAGCTGGTTGCCTTTCTCTTCTTCCGCACCGATATTGACAATGGCAACCTTCGGTTTTTTGACACCCATAATATGTTCCATATAAATCGAACCAAGCTGGGCAAACTGCAAAAGATGTCCGGCCCTGGCATCCACATTCGCTCCGCAGTCCACCAGCAGAGAAAATCCCTTTGCTGTGGGAATCAGAGGAGCCAGCGGCGAACGCTGAACGCCTTTAATACGTCCGACAATCAACTGCCCTCCGGCAAGAATCGCTCCGGTAGAACCGGCTGAAACCATGGCATCTGCCTCACCATGCTTAATCAGTCTCTGACACCGTACGATCGAGGAATCTGTTTTTGTACGAATCGCATTGACCGGATGTTCATCATTTCCAATAACTTCCGAAGCCGGAACAATTTCTATACGCTCTTTATCATAAGAATATTTAGTAAGCTCAGTCTGAATGGTCTCTTCTTTCCCGACCATTAACACCCTGACTTCTTTTCTGGCATTCACTGCCTCTACACCGCCTTTAACGATTTCCGCCGGGGCATTATCTCCACCCATGGCGTCCAGCGCGACGGTTACGAACTCTTTCATAATTCAGCCTCCAATGTGCTATATAACCATCTATAAATATACTAGATAATATTCATTAAATCAACCCTAAAAAACCAAAAAAGAAAGACGGAAAACTTAATTCCCGTCTTTAAAATACCCATCTTTAATTCTTTAATTAATTACTGAACTTCAACGATAGATTTTTTATCATAGTAGCCACAAGCTTTGCACACTCTGTGAGGCATCATAAGTTCACCACAGTGGCTGCATTTAACTAAAGCTGGCGCACTCATCTTCCAGTTAGCTCTACGGCTGTCTCTTCTTGCTTTAGATGATTTATTCTTTGGACAAATGGACACGAATCACACCTCCTTAAAATTCTTAAAAATATCCTGAATCGCAGCCATCCTCGGGTCCAGGGACCTCCGGTCACAGCCGCACTCTCCAAGGTTTAAATCCTTTCCACATTTCAGACAAATGCCTTGACAATCTTCACGGCACAACGTCTTCATCGGAAAACGAATTAAAATTTCGTGATTAAGCAGAGCATCTGTGTTAATACTGTTTTCTTCAATATAACTGTCGTCTGCCAAATCTTCCTGACGTTCCGGCGACAAATCCACATCATCATCCATCTCGATTTCAAAGGGTACTGTCACTTCTTTCAAACAGCGGTCACAGGGAATCCCTAAAGCGCCCTTCCACCGGCCATTCAAATGAACCTTTCGATTGCCTGTATTCGCAACAGTCAGAAACAAAACACCTTTTTCTTTAAAAGGAAATCTGTCTCCCCTCAATTCATAAAATTCCATCTCAACAGGAACTTCAAAAACCGCGTTTTTTAATGGTGTAGAAATAAGTTCTGAAATATTAATTAACATAGACATCTCCTAACTCCATACCTCACTAATTATACATAGGTCAGTTTCGTTTGTCAATAATTATTTTCACGTAATGTAAAGTATTTTTACTTTACAAAAGGACCGGCTTAAAAGCCGGTCCCCTGAAGAAATTCAAAAATTAGTTTTTGCTTGACATCTGAGCCTGTACTGCTGTAATTGCAGTAACACCAACGATATCATCTGCAGAACAACCACGGGAAAGATCGTTAACAGGACCAGCAAGACCCTGTGTAATCGGTCCGTAAGCTTCTGCCTTCGCAAGTCTCTGAACCAGCTTGTAACCGATGTTACCTGCATCAAGGTCAGGGAAGATAAGTACGTTTGCATGTCCGGCGATTTCGTTGCCAGGAGCTTTCTGCTGTCCAACTTCCGGTACAATAGCAGCATCCAGCTGGAATTCACCATCAACAAGAAGATCCGGATATTCCTGATGCGCAAATTCAACACCGTTTCTTACTTTATCAACATCTGCATGGCTTGCACTACCCATTGTAGAGTGGGAAAGCATTGCTGTGATCGGTTTTTTACCAACTAATGTTTCAAATGTTTTTGCAGAATCATAAGCGATATGTGCAAGTTCTTCAGATGTTGGGTTCTGGTTCAGACCAGCATCAGAGAAAATGAAGACACCGTCAGCACCGAATTCGCAGTTAGGTACATCAAGTACGAAGAAAGCGGAAACAAGTTTACTTTCCGGAGCAGTTTTAAGAATCTGAAGGGATGGACGCAGAAGGTTTGCTGTAGGTGTTGTACATCCACCAACCATACCGTCAGCCAGTCCCATCTTAATCATCATAACACCAAAGAATAAAAAGTTGGATGTAAGAATACGTCTTGAATCGTTCAGGGTCATACCTTTTCTTTTACGGAGTTCATAGAAATGAACGATGAAGTCATCCAGGCGTTCGAAAGTTTCAGGATTTACGATTTTAACACCTGTTAAATCGAAACTTGCAGCAGATTTTGCGATATCATCCGGATCACCGATGAGAATAACATCAGCAATTCCCTCTTTTTCAATTTTGCTTGCAGCTTCGATAACACGCATATCGTAAGATTCCGGAAGTACGATTGTTTTTTTCTCTGCTCTCGCACGTTCTTTGATTCCATCAATAAATCCCATGTTAATTATCCCCTTTCATATTTAAAAAAATTTATTTTCTCATTACATTATATACTAGTTAAAAGTGCAAAACAAGTTTTTTTGTCGGACATAATCGTGAATTTTTGTATTTTTTTTTGAGCATATTTAAAAAATAACTCTTTTTATTTTCCGGAAACCGCCTATAATACATATATAGTCATACGAATTTTATTGGAGGTCTCTATGAAAATTGGTGCAATTATTGCTGAATACAACCCCTTTCACAATGGACACAAGTATCAGCTGGACATTTTTCGCAAAAAATATCAGCTGGATTACATCATCGTTATCATGAGCGGGAATTTTACCCAACGGGGAGAGCCCGCCTGTATGGACAAGCACCTTCGCACCCGAACCGCCCTCCTCGGCGGTGCAGATCTGGTGCTGGAGCTTCCCGCATATTACGCTGTCGGAAGCGCTCCTGTCTTTGCTTCCGGCGCTGTTGCCCATCTCAATCACCTGGGGTGTGTCGATTATCTCTGCTTTGGCTGCGAAACAGAGGAAAATACCGATAAACACCTGGAGTATCTTCAGCAGATTTCCGATGTTTTTATCAATGAACCGGCTGAATTTAAAAAACATTTCACCGACGGACTGAAAAAAGGTCTTTCCTATCCGGCAGCCCGGGAAAAAGCTTTAAAAACGGTCATGGATATTCCTCCGGTTCTGATGCAGCCCAACAATATTCTGGCCCTGGAATATGTCTGCGCGCTTAAAACCACAGCATCTTCGATCGAACCTGTCATCCTTTCACGCAAGGGTGAAGGCTATCACAGCCCGGTCCAAAAAGGGACTTTTCTCTCTGCTTCCGCACTGCGGGACATCCTGCACCCGGACAAATCACCCGGTTATCTGGATGATTTAAACGGCATTCCGGATACCACACGGAAAATTTTAAAGGATTTTCATAATCTCCGGCTGCCCTTAACATCCCATGATTTTTCCGGATTATTTGCCGCCGCAATGCTGACATCGCCGGATCTGCTTACAAATTACTGCGATGTAACGCCGGATATCCAAAACCGTATGCTCCGCTGCTTCCGGCAATATACAGATCTTGACAGTTATTTGCTTCAGTTAAAAAATAAAGCCTATACCCACAGCCGCCTTTCCCGATGCGCATGCCACATTCTTTTGAATATCCAAACCGTTGTCCTTGCCCGGGCAAAAAACGAAGGCTACGCCTATTACGCCCGGGTTCTCGGATTCCGCCGGAGTTCCCAGAGGCTGCTCACCCTTTTAAAAGAAACCGCCTCGATTCCATTAATCACCAAAATGACGGTTCATTCTGAAATGCTCCGGGAAAACGGACTCCGGTTAATGGAAACAGATATCTTTGCTTCGGATGTCTACCGGACGGCATGCCAGATGAAATTTGGTCATCCTTTAAAAAATGAATACAGCGAACCCATTGTCATCGTCTGACACTTCGCCGCATAACTTAAATAAAAAGGCCTGTTTCCATGATGATTTTATGCCTGTTTTTCTTTTTCCTCTGCCTGCTTTTTCCGGAAATTTCCGGTGAAGGCATCCGCAGAGGACTTTCTCTTTCTGCCACCCGGGTCATTCCGTCTCTGTATCCATTTATACTTCTGACCACACTTTTCAAAGCCTTAAGCCATGGGAGTAAAAATGCCCGGCGCCTTTCCCTTGCCGCCGGCTTTTTATCCGGTTATCCTCTGGGGGCTAAAGTTATTGCCGAACACTATGCCCGCGACAATCATTTTCCTTCCCAGGCCATGCTGGTCATCTGCAACAATCCAAGTCCCGCCTACATGATCAGTTTTGTCGGCCTTGAGAGCCTTGGCCATCCTTATCTCGGATTTATGATGTACACCGCCATCCTCACCGGAAATCTGATTACCGGAATCCTGATTTCCTGTTTTTATTTCCATCAGAAAAGAACTCCCGAACCGCTGTCCCTCCGCGCCCAGTCAGAACCACAGCCATCACTATTGCTGGACAGCGTTTTTCAGGATACCTTTACAACGATTGTCCGCATTTGCGGATATCTTCTAGCCGCCTCAACTGCTGCGGCTTTTATTCAGAAAATCTCCCTGCTCCCGCCGCTTTTCCAATCCCTGCTTACCGGCTGCCTCGAAATGACGGCTGCCATTGAAACACTGGCGCCACTCAGCATTCCCCTTTTCATTAAAATGCCTCTGATGGCCGGACTTATTTCCTTTGGTGGATTTTCTGTCTTTGCCCAGACCGGAAGCATGATTGCCGGAAGTCATTTATCCATAAAAAAATACATAACTAACAAAGCAATAGCAGCATCTATCGCCTCATCAGTTATGTATGTTTTTCTTCGCATATTTCAGATATAATTTATGAATTCAATCAGTCAATATCCTCGTAATCAAATTCATCATCATCTTCCTCAACATCGTCGATGTCGTCTTCGTAATCATCGTCATACTCTTCTTCATAGTCTTCCATCAGAGAAGCATCTTCCTCTTCAGGCATATAAACAGGTGCTTCTTCGGAAGGCACCGGCTGGCTTAACTGGGTTGCCAAAGCATCCTGATTCTCCTTAAGGATCTGAAGACTGGAAGATAAGCCTGTAATCAGCCCGGTTGTATGTTCTCTGGAAATAGCCAGCGCTCCGCTGACGATACCTTCCAGATTATCTACCAGCTCTTTTGTATACTGGAGAGCATTCAGACGAATCTCCTCTGCATTGGCAGTCGCTTCATTGATCGTAGCTTCCGCCTGAGCGTTGGCTGCATTCAAAACCTCTTCTGCCCGTTCATAGGCTTTCAGCATAATCTGATGCTCTTCCACCAGCTGATTCGTATAGGCTGTAGTTTCTTCAAGCATACGCTCTGCCTGAGCCTGTGCATCGCTGATAATCTTATCTTTATTTGCAATAATTTTCTGATATCTTTTTATTTCATCCGGAGTTTTGAGTCTTAACTCTGTCAATAATTCAAAGAGCTCGTCCTTCGGAACAACAATCTTTGTCTGAGAAAAAGGCTGCGGTTTACAGCTTTCCACAAATTCTTCTATTTCATCAATCAACTGCTCAATTCTACTCATTATTTATTCTCCTTTTATGCTGTATTTCGACTTGACTTTTTCAATAATATAGGACGGAGCGAAACGGTCCAGTGCGCCTCCGTATCTGGCAATCTCTTTTAAAACTGTAGAGCTCAGATAAGAATATTCTTCACTGGTTACAAGAAACATGGTATCAACCTTTGGATTTACAATCCGGTTCGTCTGTGCCATCTGAAGTTCATACTCAAAATCCGTAATCGCACGGAGTCCGCGTACAATGATATGTGCATCCATTTTATCTGCAAAATCAATGGTCAGCCCCTCAAAAGAAGTTACACATACATTCGGAATATCTTTTGTGACTTCTTCTAACATTTTAACACGTTCTTCTATAGAAAACAATGGACTTTTTGAACTGTTTTTAAGCACTGCAACAATTAATTCATCTACCATATTGGATGCACGGCTAATCACATCCAGATGTCCGTAAGTTACCGGATCAAAGCTTCCGGTATAAATTGCTCTTTTCATTTTTGTATCCTCGGTTATATTATTTTATTGTCAGGAAAAGGTGTTTATTGGTTTTATACTGTTTTTCCCTGATGATTTTGTATCCTGAATCTTCTATGTATGAAAAATCAGTTTTGAGGCTGGCCTCTATAATGATCAACGTTTCCTCATGAATCAGCGTTGAACCCGACAAACGGTCCAAAACTCTTTTTTCATGAAGCAGCTCATAAGGCGGATCCATGAAAATCATGTCAAAACTTTTCCCCTCTTTTTCCAGTTGATCCATGGCCGCAAAAACGTCCTTCTGCATAACCACTGCATTCTGAAAGAGTTTTGTTCTTTCAAGATTCTCCCGAATACAAGCTACGGCTTCGCGATTATTTTCTACAAAAACAGCCATCCCGCATCCTCTGCTCAAAGCTTCGATGCCGATGGCTCCACTTCCGCTAAATAAATCTAAAAAGCGAGCGCGGTATAGCTCGGGTTGAAGTATATTAAACAGTGTCTCTTTAATCCGGTCCGTTGTCGGACGTGTACCCAGCCCTTCAACTGTTTTCAATTGTATACGTCGGGCGCTTCCAGATATAACTCGCATAAGCCACCATCCTTTACACTTAACTTCTTATAATTTTAGTATAATTCTACTATTTGTCAAGCGAATATCAAAGATTTTTGTAAAATTTTTTCATAAGCTTCCATAAAGAAAGCGGCCGCAGAATGCGGCCCCTTTCAGACATGGGTATTTCCAAAAGTTACTGCTGGTTTGCCATTTCCTCTTCCTGTCTCCGAATCATCTGACGAACCATTTCTCCGCCGACAGAACCGTTTTCACGAGACGTCAGATCGCCGTTATAGCCCTGTTTTAAGGGAACGCCGATTTCATTGGCAACCTCAAATTTGAATCGGTCAAGTGCATCCTTTGCTGTTGGTACTTCAGGAGTATTGGAACTTCTTCTGCTCATAGCAAATTCCTCCGTTTCAATTTTTTTAACAACAGTTTCCTTTGTAGCTACAGTCCTTAGTATGCGTAAACCTTCGGCAAATACTCTGGTATTTTCAGAGAACAATGTCGTTTTCTGCCAGAAGCATATATCGTTTCATCCGCCGTTCCAGATTTTCTGGAAGCGCATTTTCAAATTTTTTTGCACAATCTCCCGCCATCTGCAGCAAATCACCAT
The DNA here is from genome assembly GCA_048357495.1 of Frisingicoccus sp. Taxonomy (GTDB): domain Bacteria; phylum Bacillota; class Clostridia; order Lachnospirales; family Lachnospiraceae; genus Frisingicoccus. The sequence goes on along the minus strand of DBGCEW010000096.1, from coordinate 4,132 downwards.
CCTGGTACAAATCCGCCACACGAAAATCCATCAATCCGCTCTGGCGCAGTCCAAACATATCTCCCGGCCCACGAAGCTTCAGATCTTCACTGGCAATATAAAATCCGTCATTGGAATGTACAAGAATTTCCAGACGCTCTTTGCTTTTATCACCCTTCCCGGACTGGACAAAAATGCAATAGGACTGGGCATCTCCCCGGCCCACACGGCCACGAAGCTGATGGAGCTGAGCCAGTCCGAACCGTTCCGCATTTTCAACCATCATCACCGTTGCGTTCGGAACATTAATACCAACCTCAACGACTGTCGTAGACACGAGTACCTGAATTTTATTATCCCTGAACGCTTCCATAATCCCATCCTTCTGTCCGGCCTTCATCCTGCCATGGAGGCAGTCCACATGGATTTCCGGCGGTAAAATATGTTTCAGCCTCTCCGTATAATCCAGAACATTTTCCAAATCCATTCCTTCACTTTCTTCTACCATCGGACAGATAATATATACCTGACGTCCCTCCCGCACCTGATTCTCAATAAACCGGTAAGCCGCCGGCCGATATCCTGTGTCCACCACACAGTTTTTTATCGGTTTTCGCCGGGCCGGAAGTTCATCGATGACAGAAATATCCAAATCTCCATACAAAATAATGGCAAGAGTTCTTGGAATCGGTGTCGCACTCATCACAAGAACATGGGGTGCCTGACCTTTATCCGAAAGCCATTCCCGCTGATTGACGCCAAAGCGATGCTGTTCATCGGTAATGACAAGACCCAGATTTTTAAAATCCAGTCCCTCCTGAATCAACGCATGGGTACCGATTAAAATATCAATTTCATGACTGGCAGCCGCCTCGTAGACCGCCCGCTTTTCCCGGGATTTCATCGACCCCACAAGGAGACCGCATCGTATACGTATTCCCGTGTCCTTATAGAATTTTTCAAAATCTGCCGTAAAATTCTCATAATGCTGTCTTGCCAGAACTTCCGTCGGCGCCATCAGACATCCCTGGGCGCCGGCCTGAACGCCGGTCAAGAGCGCCAGCTGAGCCAGAACTGTCTTTCCGGAACCAACATCTCCCTGAAGCAGCCGGTTCATCGCATGTTCCCCGAAAAAATCACCGGATATATCTTCCCACGCTTTTATCTGAGCCCCTGTCAGAGAATAATCCAGCCCTTTTACAAACGCCTCTGCCCAAGATAAAGAATCTGCCCGGTGGACATTTTCAGAACGTTCCCTGAAATGTTTCATCCGCTGTATGGCCAGGGCAAACAGAAAAAATTCATCAAATCCCAGCCGGCGCCGCGCCAGATCAAGAGCTGTCCGGTTTTCCGGAAAATGAATATTCTGAACCGCATAATTATATTCAGACAGTTTCAGACTCTCCCGGAGCTTCTCCGGAAGATATTCCTCAAAAAGAGTTTCTTCATCAAATACCTGACGAATACACCTGACAATCATCTTTTGATGAAGCCCCTCCGTCAGAGAATAGACCGGCTGAATCGTAGACTGAAGCCTTTTATAATCTTCCGGATCAAAAACCTCCGGCTGTTCCATCGTCCACTGTCCGTTTTTCACTTTGACAGTACCGTAGAAAATATATCTTTTTCCGGAGATCACCTGCTTTTTCAGGTAAGGCATCCGATACCACAAAAGCTGAAGCCGGCGCCCGTCCTCGGATAAAGTTCCACCCGTTTTTTCAACCCGTCCACCGGGAATTCGGACAAGGCCCCTCTGAAGATATCCGATAACAGCCTGACGCTTTTCCGGCACTGCATCCGAAAGATATACCGGTTCTTCGTAGGTTTGGTAGCCTCTCGGATAAAATTCAATAAGATCTTCAATTGTAAATATGCCCAGTTTATTTAAATTTTTTTCTGTTTTATCTCCGACGCCCTTCAGGCTTCGAATCCCATCTGTTATTTTCATTTTCCCACCAAAAAAGGAATGCCGCCGATGCGGCATTCCTCTGTTTATTTTATTCTACCGAAAGTACATAGTAATAGATCGGCTGTCCGCCTTCCTGAAGTTCCACATCCACATCCGGATATTTTTCCTCAATTCTGGCAGCCAGTTCTTCCGCTCCTTCTGAGGTAATATCTTCTCCATAATAAATACAGATTAATTCCGAATCTTCATCCACAAGCGCGTCGATTAATTCTTCGGTTGCTTCATCGATATCCGGGCACACAGAAAGAATTCCATCATCGCCAATACCCATAATATCGCCTTCTTTAATCGTCTTGTTATCAAGAACCGTATCTCTCACCGCATAAGTCACCTGGCCGGTTTTCACCCGTCCCATTTCTCCGGTCATATGCTCTGCATTGACCTCCGGTGTTTCGCCATCAATATAATTAACAATCGCTGTAATTCCCTGAGGCACGGTTTTTGACGGAATCACAATAAGATTTTTATCTTCAACAAGAGACTTCGCCTGCTCCGCAGCAAGAATAATATTTTTATTGTTCGGTAATACAAAAATTGTATCTGCGTTCACCTTATCTACGGCATTCATAATATCTTCCGTACTCGGATTCATAGTCTGTCCGCCTTCAATAATGTAATCAACGCCAAGACCTTTGAAAATTTCATTCAGGCCTTCGCCGATGGATACGGCAATAAAACCAGTTTCTTTGCGTTCAGCCGGAACAGCCTGTGCCTCCGCCGCTTTACGTTCTGCATCTTTAATGACTTTTTCCTGGTGTTCTTCACGCATGTTATCAATCTTCATGCTGGTCAAGGATCCATAGGTAAGACCTCTCTGGATTGCAAGACCCGGATCATTGGTATGTACGTGAACTTTAACAATATCCTCGTCATTCACGCACACGATGCTGTCACCGATCGAAGACAGAAATGATTTAAATTCATTCTCTGTTTTCTGGGTATATGGTTTTTCCAGCATCACAATAAATTCGGTACAATATCCAAATTTAATATCAGATGTATCGATGTCGCCATCGGATACGGATATTCGTCCTGAAGGTTTTACATCCATCGTCAGGTCAACTTCTTTGCCGAGGAACGCATCATAACATCCTTTCAGCACTTCCATGAGACCCTGTCCGCCGGAATCCACAACACCTGCCTGTTTCAGTACCGGAAGCATCTCCGGTGTCTGGCTGAGCACATAATCCCCGTACTCAAGAACCTGACGGATACCTTCTTCCAGATCATCGGTCTCCTCAAAAACTTCCAGAGCTTTGGTAGACATACCTCTGGCAACAGTCAGAATCGTACCTTCCTTTGGTTTCATAACTGCTTTATATGCTGTTTCAGAAGCTCTCTCAAACGCCGAAGCCAACACAAATGCATCAATCGTTTCAACTTCTTTAATCTCTTTGGCAAAGCCTCGGAATAACTGGGAAAGGATAACACCCGAGTTACCTCTGGCACCGCGGAGTGCTCCCTGAGAAATAGCCTTCGCAAGACTTTCCATCGTTGGCTGCTCCAGAGCCTGTACTTCTCTGGCTGCAGACATAATCGTCATCGTCATATTTGTTCCGGTATCTCCATCCGGTACCGGAAATACATTCAATTCATTAATCCATTCTTTTTTTGAGTCAATCCTCTGTGCGCCCGATAAGAACATCTTTTTTAACATGTTCGCATCAATCGTATTCATAACCACCGCTGGTTCCTCCTTAATGTCAATCAATTACCCGGACACCTTCAACAAAGATGTCGATCCGGCCAACTTCCATTCCAGTAAACTGCTCTACTTTGTATTTCACATTATTCATTAAGTTATCAGCAACGGTTGCAATACTTATGCCGTAAGCAATAATCACATGGAAACGGATATTGATCTGATTATTTTCTATGGTCACGTCCACACCTTTTGTCAGGCTTTCCCGTTTCAAAAGTTTGGTCAGACCATCTTTCATGCTAATCATTCCCATGCCAACAATACCAAAACATTCAATCGCTGTCAAGCCAGCATACTTTGAAATAACATCTAAATCGATGGCTACAGTGCCACCCTCTTTATTTAAGTGTCCTTTCATAACACGAGACCTCCAATTTTATATTATATTCCTATTATAACCGCTTTCCACAAAAAAGAAAATATATAATTTTCTTCTTTCAAAAAAATATGACATTATTTATAAATCTTTGCTTGCATTTATA
>DBGCEW010000095.1:0-2611 GCA_048357495.1 Frisingicoccus sp. | reverse complement strand
TTTCGCAGTCTTGCGAAGATCATAGAAGACATCTCACCTAAAATCCATCAATCAACGTTTCCTTAGTCATTTTTTCACCCCTCTTTTATACCATATCACGCTGAAGCAGAACTGCCTATGGCACAGCAGTTCAGTTGCTGGTGAACCAGCCTCCGAGAGGCGGAACATAAATCAATGTTGATATTCTTCAGAATTGTAAATATAATATAGAATCGGAAGGGGGCATTCTGTAATGAGATATCTGTCTACAACTCAGGTTGGGGAAAAGTGGAATTGTTCTCCAAGATGGGTAGCCGAGCTGTGTGAGGGCGGCCGAATTAAAGGTGCCCAGAAAGCTGGGAGCACCTGGATTATTCCCGAAGATGCGGACAGGCCTGCAGGTGCGCGGATAAAAAGCGGACGATAAATAAAGAAGAGGGATGAGGAGGCTGTGACAAATGGCAGTTCCAACTAATATAAAAATCCGACTATAAGAATCCGGCCATATGGATTTTCTGGATTTGTGTAAGAGCATGAACATTGTCAGCACACTGCCCGAATATGTAAAGCCAAAAAAATGTAGGTCTAATGTTTTTTAATCTGGAGCCGAACCGTATCATTATTGTTAGTCATCTCAGCGCGGACTTCTCTATCAGTCAGAAAGGGCTGTGGGAATACAGGGCATACAGCAGGCGGTACCGAAATCGCCGGATTGATGAGTTCCTGAAAGAAATGCACCTGACAGAAGAACGCAATACCGGATTCCGCAAAATCCGCAACGCCTTACGCTATAACGGTTCTCCGGAGCCTTTGTTTGAGACCGATGATGTACCTATTTCTCAACGACAATTTATATTCATCCGGATTTTGAGATTACAGCGTCAAATAAAGATGCAAATGAAGGTGTATTTGATAGTCTGAATAAAAATGAAACAGCAATTTTAAAGCAGCTGAAAGAAAGTCCTACAAGCACAGCAGTTGAACTGGCGGGAAAAATTGGAGTTTCAAAATCCATGGTAGAATGTGCGCTCAAGCGCCTCAAAGCTCTGAAGGTTATTTCCCGAACCGGAAGTGATAAAGCCGGCAAATGGATGATCCTAAAGTAAGGATTGGAGCGGATGACGGATTATTATCGAGTGTCCACTGATTTCCTGCTGGGCCGGAATACCCAGACGGATCCCCGTCCAGACTGGCTTCAGCCCCTTGATCCGAAAGCACTGCCGGCTTTTTATGAAACGTCGGTGTATGTATGGGACAAGGGTTGGGCTTTTGTAGATGCGGTAGAAAAGCTTTTGCGCTTTGCAGACGGAGAAACACTTCTCATTTCAGACGTGCAGAGTGTTTCCTTTCTTCCGCCGTCATATGTGCTGCCGGTATCTCCTTCAACTGCCCCTTTGTTGAAAAGGGAATTTTCTGCAAGAAAACACTGGACGTTCCTGTATATCGCCAAGGAGATGAAGGCGATCCGCTTTGATAGGCTCCACCAGATTGGAGACCTTGACGAACTATCTTTGGAGGAGCTTCAAAAAAGAGAGGCAAAACCTTTCGCTGCCGGACGGATATGCCTTTGAGTTTTCCCTTGGAAAGAAGTTTTAGGCTATGAGCTGAACATGGAAAATGCCGAAGAAATTGGTCTTTCCCGTCTGGCTGCGGCCGTGATTTACGAAATGCCTTTTTGCGGATTTATGGACGAAGAAGTGGAAGCGGAACGACAGGAGCTGCAGGAGGCAATCGAGGAATCCGAGGCAGTGAAAAAGCTTTCGGAAGAGGAACAGAAGAAACATTTTAAAAGTATAGAAGCGGTTTTTGCGGAACTTGGCTGGCAGGATAAGCGTACTGAGGAAGAAAAATGGAAGGACCGATTCAGGAGGGATTCTGAAATAGCAGAAAATACACGCCGGTTGATCTGTATATTCCGGAAATAGGGAGAGTCTATATGAAAATCAGGCTGAAACAGGTAATCGAAGTGATTGAAATGGCGGATGAAGCCTATACCGCCTTTGGGGATCGGCAGACAAGGAAACCCGTCTTTTTGGATGATCCGGATATTACCGGTATGAGAAACAATGAGCTGGGAGCTTTGCTGAACGTAGAGCCGGAACGCTTTTATCCTTTCCCAACCAAATATGAAATCCATGAATACGGCATCATGGAATCCTTTGTGGAAGAACTGCCTTCCGGAAAGGCACGGGATGAGCTTGCTGGAGCGATCCGCGGCAGGGGAGCATTCCGCCGGTTCAAAAACGGGATCCGTTGGCATTGAACAGCAGCGGTACGATTATCTTACGAAAGCCTACCGGGAGACCGCCATACGCTGGTGCAGGGGAGACGGATTGGAATATGAAGATGAGGAGGATGGAAGGATGGAACAGAAAAAGATTTTAGCCGTACAGGGAGGCGGAAGGGCAAACGGCAATACGGCTCAGCTGGTAAAGCATTTTGTTCGGGGGGCCGAAGAAGCGGGGCATCAAGTAGAGGTGATTTCCCTGATAAAGAATGAAGTAAAAGGGTGCCTTGGCTGCAATGCCTGCCGCTACGGGAAACCCTGCATTCAAAAGGACGCCTTTAACGAGCTGGTACCGAAAATCAAGGCGGCGGATTGCATCGTATTTGCTTCTCCACTGTATTTCTG
>DBGCEW010000094.1:0-5031 GCA_048357495.1 Frisingicoccus sp. | reverse complement strand
AAAGGCTGGAAGCGTTTTGCCGGCAGGTTGAAGCGGGAGGGGACGGCGAGGCTGCTGTTCTAAGAGTTCTGGATAATGGCGGCCTCCTGAAATATGATTTTCGGACCTCCGACGGCCGGGTGGAAGCAGTGCGCAGCAGTCTTTACTGGGCGGATGGCGAACCGCAGGTTGAATATAATAAAAGCTATCGGGTGAATTCCTGGAAATATACGGAAAAGGGTTATTTGTTTTTTGAGGAATATTATCCCGGAGGTTATGAAGAACCTGCAGAGCAGGTGGCGGTGCGCATAAAACCGCTGGATGAAAAATGCAGGGAGCTGAATCGAAATTATTGTCAGTCTCTGGGGTATGGCATGAACAACCTTTTCATCTGCGACTGGAATGAGTCTGATTTTGGTGATTTGAATTTTTATGATATTTATGAGAATTTTTATGCCTTAAAATATGGTATTCCTGTGACAAGCAGGTATTCGGTGGATGGCACGGTTTATGAACTGACGCCCGGGGAATTTGAATCGGTCATCCGGTTCTGCCTTCGGGTGGATGGGGAACAAATCCGTCAGCGAACGGAGTGGAATGCCGCATCAGGGACCTATGTCTATCGTCCGAGAGGCCTGAAGGAATATGAATTTGGTCCGGATATTCCCTGGCCGGAAGTCGTGGCATACAGAGAAAATGATGACGGAACCCTTCGATTAACAGTAGATGCCGTATGGCAGGAAAAAAGTATGGACAGAGCGTTTACACACGAGGTGACAGTGCGGCCCGGGGCCGATGGCCGCTTTGAATATGTTTCGAACCGTCTGATTTCCAAGGAAGAAGGGGTGAATTTTTCCTGGTATGAGAAACCAGGGAGTAAAACGGAGGCCGGAAGCCCTGCAGAAGGGGAGAACGGGAGCGGACAGCAGAAGCTGGAAGACATGGCGATGGAATCGGTCAGAGGCTGTAAAGATATTTATGAACAACTGCCCTGGATTGAAAATGTGACGAATCCTCAGTTGGGACTGCTTTCGGACGGGGACAGGGCCGCTATTGTAGAGCGTCTGGGAGAAATGGGAAAGACGGCCGTATCCGAAGGCGTCAATATGGTCCATTATGAAGTTATGGAAGACTTTTATCAGGCCTTTGTGTCCGGTGAAGCATCCCGGGCAACCGTCTTTAAAGTGCAGAATGGGGGCAATATAGCGGCAATGACCTTTATCTGTGACTCCGGGAAGGTCCGCCTGAATTATATTTCGATCGGATGGAAGAAAGGCGGAGAGCCCGTCATCGAGGGCGTTGGGGAAAATGAGATTCAGACGTTGAAACTGACAGATAAGGGCTATTTAATCTATGCTTATGAAAACCGGATAGCCCACAGCCATTTAAGGGAGTATTTACGTGTGAGGCCTTTATCCGAAGACTGCAGGGATTTGACAAAGCGCTGTATTTCCGGATTGAGCTATCGCAGCTATAAACTGTTGACAACAAATTGGACGGCGGAGAATGTTGCGGATAGTTTAGAACCTCAGCTGTTTGAAGATATTTATTATGTGTATAAAGGGGAGCAGCTAACGCTGGAGAATTGGAATATTTCCGGAGACGTCTATGAGGAGGTATTTACAGGGGCTTTTCCGGTGACTGTAGCAGAGCTCCGGCAGATGGAAAATTATGATGAAGAAACCCATACCTATGGTTATGTGCATCGCCGGGGAAAACCGCTGGAGCCCTTTGGAGAAGTGGTGGATTATACAGAAAATGGCGATGGGACACTGACACTTTATGTGGACTGTGTCTGGCCGGATTATGACACAGATAATGCATTTCGAAATGAAATTGTGATACAGCCGAAGGCGGACGGGACCTTCAGATATCTTTCCAACCTTATTGAAAGCCGGGAGATGGAGGCATCAATGATTGAATAGAAACGCCGGAGGGCGGAGACATTTCTTTGTCTCCGCCCCCTTTTGGCAGAATTTTCAATTCGGATAGAATGGACTTTGTGATTTCTGCGGCTCTGCTTCCGGTGGCATCGGGATGTTCCCGGAGATTTGTGGCGAAGTAGTAAGTGGTGTCCGGCGTCTCAACAAATCCGATAAACCAGCCGTTGATATTTTTTCCGTCAACCTGCCCGGTGCCGGTCTTTCCATAAAAGGTCCCGGCAGGGGATACAGAAATCTGAAGCGCATCCTTGACTGCCCGAATATTTTCCGTTTCAAATTGGAAATGATTATCATGGAATTTTCTTAAAAGCTCAACCTGTTCAACGGCTGAAATTTTCAGAGAAGATTCCAGCCAGTAGGATGGAAAAGAGCCGTTTACATTCATATTCCCATAATGAAGTTTTTGAACAAAGCTTTGGACAGCCTGTTTCCCGGATTGAAGATCAATCTCATGAAAATACCAATTCACCGAATTTTCTATAGCGGAATCCAGAGTCTGATTACGGTTCCATGCATCGAATGGATAAATCTCACCGTTCCAGGTCATTTGAGAGGCTTCCGGGGTAATGATGCCGGATTCCAGACCGAGAAGGGCATTATATATTTTCCAGGTGGAATCCGGAGACACTCTTTGGACCGCCTGGTCCGGGTTGTATATCTGCCAGTGATCCCGGCGGGTATCATATAAAGCAAAACTTCCGCTGCCGCCTTCAAAAAATGAATCAAAATTTTCCAGAGATACGGAATTCCCGGAAAAATGGTAAACATCTTCCTCTGTAGCGTGAATTGAGAGGACGGGAGCTAGGCGGAATATCCATGCAGCAATCAGAACATACAGGAAAAATCCTTTGAGCTTCTGAAACGATGAGGGGGAATGGTAGGAAACAATATTTAAAATACGTTTTCGAATCTGTTTTACACTACCGCCAATACCGGAAATGAAAGGAAAAGAATTCCGGGATAATTTTTCAGCGAAATTAATCAGGGTATTGGCATAACCGATATATTCCGATTCAGTGAGAAGCTGAAGCACCGAGGAATCACAGGCGATTTCCCGGTCGGCTTTCATTTCCTTTAAAGCATACCAGACCAGAGGATTGGGCCAGTAGAAGAGGCGGGAAAGGTGCATCAGATGATTGACCAGACCATCCATATACCGGCAGTGCTGTAATTCGTGAAGAAGCATATAACCCAGCTCGGTTTCATTAAAATCGGATATGAGGTGTACCGGGATATAAATCTTCGGACGGATAAAACCAATGGTAAAGGGTGATTTTAAGAAAGCGGAGCTGTATAGGGGAATATGCCGATGAATCTTTGAACGGATTTTGCAGGATGCAAAAAGTTTTCGGATATCCCTGTTTTGCAGAGGAAGGGCCGAACGGGTCAGGTGATACAGGGCTATCCGGGATCTGACGAACCGGAGGGTCAGGACGAGGACCCCTGTAAACCAGAGAAGAAAAATCAGGCGGCTCCATAAGGGAGGAATCTGGCTGCTGACAGACAGGGTGAAATCATTCATCCAGTTTCCGGCAGATACCGGAGCTGTAGTGGTCAGCGTTGTTCGAAAGTCAGCGGATTTCTGCGAAGTAAAGAGATTTAACGGCATCCATCGGGGAAGCAGTCCGGCAAGGTCCGTGAAAGGGGACGGAAGAAAGGGAACTGCCTGTATCGCCAGAAATAAAAACCAAAGATTGTACTGTAAACGGGGTGAAAGGTGTTTTCCAAGCAGCTTTTTTATGGCCAGAAGAACCAGAACGAGCATTCCGATCAGCAAATGGAGGATTAAAAAACGGATTCCGAAATAAGTCAAAGAAGCTACCTCCTCTCGGTGTCTTTTTTGTAAAGAAGCTGCCGGAGAGATTCGATGTCTTTTGGGGACAGATCATCTTCTTCCAGATAGGCGGACAGCATGGAAGAAATATTTCCGGCATAATAACGGTTAAGAAAGACACGGCTTTTTTCGTGGATATATTCTTTTTCCTGAACAAGAGGGGTATAGACAAAAATCCGGCTCTGTTTTTCGTAGGTAAGGGCCCCTTTGGTTACCAGACGTTTCAAAAGTGTCTGTATTGTTTTTGGGCTCCAGTCGGTTATCGGGCGAAGCTGCTCGATGACCTGATTGGTATTCATCGGTGCATATTTCCACAGGATTTTCATGACTTCAAATTCTGCTTCGGATATTTGAGGCAGGGACTTCATAAGCATTCCTCCAAATCTTACAGATGTAATAAGGTTATTATAAGAATTTTTTTGGGAAGTGTCAATCTGGTTGAGGGCATTTAACAGGCTTGACATTCGGCTATTTCGATGTATAATAAATGAGGTGAAAAAAGTTTTATTAAAAACTGTTCTTAATAAAACAATATGAGGAGGCGCAGATATGGGGCAGACAACCAATTTTTTAATGAACTTCCGTCAGACGATTAAGCTGTATGATATGATGCTGAAAGAAATTTGTGACAGATACCATTTGACCTTGATCGAGGCAAATATTATCAGTTTTCTTTATAATAACCCGGGAAAGGATACGGCAGGGGATATTGTCGAACTGCGAATGCTTTCGAAAGGGAACGTATCCAGGGCCGTGGAAGCTCTGATTCAGAAATCCCTTATTCAGCGGGAACAGGACAGGACAGACCGGCGCCGGATTCATTTATCGCTGCTTCCGGGGACAAAACCCATGACCGACCGGATGACGGAAATCCGGGAACAGTTTTCAGAAGAAATTTTCTTTGGTTTCTCAGAGGAGGAACGGAAACAGTTTGTGGAGCTGAATGACCGGATCTGGGAAAATACAAAAAATGCGATGCAAAGGAGAGAACTGAAATGAGTAATGAAAAGGACTTTTTGGGAAAGGAGCCTATAGGAAAACTTTTGATGCGGCTGGCCCTTCCGACAGTTGCAGCTCAGCTGATCAACATGCTTTATAATATTGTAGACCGGATTTATATCGGACATATTCCGGAGGTCGGAGCGCTGGCCCTGACCGGTGTGGGTGTCTGTATGCCTTTGATCATGATCGTATCTGCCTTTGCCGCTCTGGTTGGTAACGGAGGAGCGCCAAGGGCATCGATTTTTATGGGCAAGGGGGATAATTCGTCTTCGG
>DBGCEW010000093.1:0-13487 GCA_048357495.1 Frisingicoccus sp. | reverse complement strand
CCTCTTTTATACAATTTAATAAATCCATGGATTCACTTCCTGTTCTTATTTTTTACCCTTCATGATTTCCATAGAATCAATAATGCCTACAATGGCGCTGTCCACCGGAATCTCTTCCTTTCCCGATGCCCGCCGGGCTGTACTGCCCGTAACGACAAGAACATCCTCACCGACACCGGCGCCAACCATATCTGCTGCCACAAAAACATCCCCCTTATCCCGGGCTGTTTCTGTTTCTTTTACAATCATGAGTTTTTGTCCATTCAGGCTGTCCTGTTTCTTCGTCGCCCAAACATGTCCAATCACTTTACAAATAAGCATATGCGTCCCCCTAAAGGATTTCTATTTTTTTATGTCCGGCTCTGAAAATGTCCTTTGCTGCCGGGGTAATAATCGTTCCCTTTGCAAAACAGAGGGTTTCACCGCTCCGGGATTCTACATACCCCTTTGCCATTTTTTCTGTCACCAGTTTCTCACAGATAATGTCCGTGCAACCGCCCTCTCCTTCCGGAGTACATTTTTCATCGGAGACAGTCTTCTGACATTTCTTTTCTTCTTCCAATATGGTACAGACATTTTTTACAACCTGCTGAATTAACTGTTCCATATCCATAGCTGTCATCTCCTTATTCTCACAGGACGTGTCATACAAAATAAAGGCCTCCGTACCTACCCGGTATCCGCAGGCATTGGCTTCATCAAAGTCAATATGCATGGCCGGAGCAAAGCTCTCTTTGACCCGGATGGGAACATCCTCAAAAATCACCTTCCGGTCACTCTCGATTTCCACCCGGACCTTCTGTCCGTCAGACACGCCGTATTCCAGAGCATCCTGAGGCCGCATATGGATATGATTCCGCGCCACAATGACGCTGCCCTCCGCCTTAATTTCGCCGTGAGAGCCGATAATCATAACATCCGATGCACCATTGAGGTTTCCGGATAAATTTACCGGAGCCTTTATCCCGAGCTTCCGGCAATCCGTCTGGGATAATTCCACTTGAAGGGCATTTCTCGGAGGTCCGAGGACCGCAACATTCTCTACACAGCCGTCCTTTGTCACCAGCTTCACCCGCTGTTCGCTCAAATATTCTCCGGGCTGGGATAAATCCCGGCGCTTTTTAAGCACGGCGCCGGCACCAAAAAGAGCTTCGACCGCCTCCCGGGTCAAATGGACATGGGCGCCGGATGCTTCTATAAGAATCTTTTTTCGCTTTTCACCCATCAGCCTCTGCCTCCCTTATATTTCCCCGCCAGCCAGCGGCAGAACACAATGTACACACCGCTGCTCAGACGATTCAGACACCGAAGAATATCCGGCCGCTCCACACTGCCATCCGGCGCCATAAACGCATGGGCCGCTGCCAGTTCTGTCTCCCGCACCTTTGTGCGGAGCCGGTTTAATGCTGCCGCCATCTTTCCCATCCGATAATCGGGGATCGGATGATCCATCCCCACATATTTCTTGACATTGTGGGAATGTTCCCGGATTTCTTTATCCACCAGACCAAAAAGAGGTGACGGCTCCAGAGGTGCATCCTTCACTTCCGCCCCAAGTATCTGGCGCACGTTTTTCAGAATGTCCCCCAAGTCCTCTGTCAATCCCTCAAGGCCCTGTTCAAAGGCCTCTGCCTGAAGGCAGATAATCTCGGCCTGAAGTCCGTCCAGCATTCCCCGGAATTCAATTCTCGGATGGGTCTTCGGCACAAGAAGATTGCCCCGGAGATGGGTCATATGTTCAGGTTTTTCCTGGTAACCCGCTCCGGTGACGGCATCAATATATGTCTCCTGTCCCTGATTCAAAAGAGGTGTCCGGGTCATGACCACAGGATCACTTTCCATAATAACCAGAGAGATTCCCCGGTCCCGGAGATACTCTCTGGCAAGAGGGGTCACAAACACATCCGGTTCTACCCGATATTCAGTTGTATCCTCCCGAAGAGCCGCTGCCCGAAGCATGGTCTCTGTCAATATTTTCATAACCAACCTCTTCTTTACTGTTTAATTCAAACTATTTTAAAGTCGGAAGAATATATTCCACTTCTTCGTGAGGACGTGGAATAACGTGAACGCTCACCAGTTCACCAACATTGGCTGCTGCTGCCGCACCGGCATCCGTTGCTGCCTTTACAGCGCCGACATCACCGCGGACCATAACGGTGACAAGACCGCCGCCAACATGAACTTTACCGATCAGAGTGACATTGGCTGCCTTTACCATTGCATCGGCTGCCTCAATAGAACCTACTAAACCTTTTGTTTCAATCATACCTAAAGCCTGAACTACATCTGCCATAATAATAGCCTCCTTAAAAATTTAATGCGCATTTTGCGTTTTTATTAACTTCATTTATCATCATTCTCTATGTAAAGAGAAGAATCAACCTCTTAATTTTGCCAGCACCGCCCGGGTAATGGCTTCAACATCTTCCGGAGTCAGTCCGCCGCCGGAAGGCGCTTCCGCAGACCGTCCCGGACACTCATTGTTCGCCGCTGCAGGCACGTTATATTTCCTGCGGATATCGGAAAGCTCTGTCACACCACAGGCTACCCGGCGGATATTTATCAAATTCATCGGTGTGATATTATCGGATGTCGCGCTGCCGCCCACCGCACCGCAGCCTAAGGTTAAGGCCGGAGCCAGATTTGTCGTACCGCCGACACCGCCAAGGGCTCCCGGTGTATTCACAAGCAGCCGGGATACCGGTTTTTTCAGAGCAAATTCCCGGATGACATCCGTATCCTGGGAATGAATCGTCATCGTATGGCCCACACCTTCGTTCTGCAGAATCTGAATACTGCGCTCACAGGCTTCCTGCCATCCCTCTTCAACAAAAAATGCCAGTAACGGGCAAAGCTTTTCCCGTGTATAAGGATTTTTCTTTGATACCTCTTTCTGACGGGATAAAAGCACCCGGGTTCCCGCCGGAATCTCAATACCGGCCATCTCCCCAATATCCCGGGCCGACTTTCCGACAATCTTCGGATTCATCGTCCCGTTATCCCTGAGAATGAATTTTGCCACCTTTTCAGACTGGGCAGCATCCATAAAATATCCGCCCTGACGTTTAATTTCTTCGACCACCTGAGCTTCAATGCACGCTTCTGTCACGATCGACTGTTCCGATGCACAGATGGTTCCGTTATCAAAGGTCTTACTGTCAAAAATCCGGCGTACCGCTTCGGATATATTGGCCGTCCGCTCAATGAATGACGGCCCGTTTCCAGGTCCCACGCCGATGGCCGGATTCCCGGAACTGTAAGCGGCATGAACCATCGCTTCTCCGCCGGTGGCCAGAATCATTCCAATATTCGGGTCCTTGAGCAGCGCATCTGTCGCTTCCATCGTTGTCAGATGAATGGCGCCGATCAGTCCCTCCGGTACTCCTGCATTTCGTGCTGCCTCCTGAATAACCTTTACCGTTTCCAGAATACAGTTTTTTGCACCCGGATGGGGGCTGATAATAATTGCATTGCCCGCCTTTAAAGAGATCAGCGTTTTATACATGACCGTCGATGTCGGATTGGTCGATGGAATCAGCGCGGCAATAACGCCCATTGGCACGCCCACTTCCATAATTCCCTTTGCGCCATCCTCATGGATGACACCAACGGTTTTCATATCCTTAATCGATTCATAGGTAATGGTGCTTCCAAGAAGATTTTTCAGAACTTTATCCTGCCATACGCCAAATCCGGTTTCTTCAACCGCCATCTTTGCCAGCTTCTCTGCATTGGCTGCGCAGGCTTCGGCAATGGCTTTGACAATACCATCAATCCGTTTCTGATCATATGACGCAAATTCTTCCTGGGCTTTTTTTGCATTGCGAATCAAATCCCTGACTTCCTGGATTGACTGCAAGTCCATATCAAGTCCCATAGGTTTCCTTCCTTTCTAATAATTTAACGGATCGTCTGCGATTTTATTCACCGCTTCCGCAAAGGCCTCACAGGCAGCTTTACAGGCGGCCTGATCCCCTGTCAGAAGGCCTCCGGCAAAGTTCGTCTCAGACGGCGGTCCGTAAAATACTTTCATTTCTACCTGGGCTGCCTTTAAAGCGGCATCCAGGCCAACCATTGCTTCCAGAGGCGGAGCAATCAGATAAGCCATCGGTGTTCCTTCCGGAACGCCGGCGCCTTCAGATAAATAACTGCCGGTCCTCGAAATGCAATGGGCAAAATAAACAACCGAATCCTCTGCATCCGCACTGTAAAAATGAGCGTCCCTTTCGATATAAAGTTCTGCTGCCTCAAGACCGCTCCGGACTTCTGCCGGATTTTTTCCAGCAAGGATTCCGATAAACTCCCCGGCAAGCCGGGTACTGGCATTTCCTGCCCCGGCATACATGCTCCGGGCATAGGCCACACGGACTTCCGCCTTCTTCGTCGCCTCATCGAGGGCCGCATAGGAAACATCATCACAGTCCGTCGTTATCAGCCCCAGACTCCGCTCATCCGCTTTTAACTGTAAAGCTTCCCGCAGCATGGGGTCGGCATTGGGTATCATCTTTATACTGAGAACCGTTGTCTTTATCGCATCATGTTTCATCAGAGCCCCTCCTATTTCTTAAGCTCCACGCCACTGGCCCTGGCCTCAAGTATCTTCTGAATCACATCCACAATATAGGCCCCTGCCTCTACCGCCGGAATTCCCTTACTATGAATATTGGATACAACTGTCCGCCGGGCTTCCGGCATTCCTACTGTCGCTTTATAAGCAATATAAGCACTCATGCTCTCTGCCGTCGCCAGTCCCGGACGCTCCCCGATCAGCACACAGGTCACTCTGGCATTCAGGGTTTCCGAAATCTGATCCATGGCAGCCACACGGCCGTTTCTCACAAAAAACGGTGTACCTGTTTTTAAACCTCCGGCCTTCAGCCCATCCATAATAACGGGAAGAATGTTCTCCAGATTCGCTTCGATCGCCGTGGATGACAGGCCGTCGGACGCATATATCTGGACATCCACATCCCGGGCACATTTAGCTCGGAGTATCTCAAGGCTTTCTTCCGGAAATACCCGGCCAAGATCCGGACGGGTCAGAAACTCATCCTTACTGCTGCACCGGGTTTCTATCGTAAACAATCCAAGCCGGTCCAGTAATTCCTGACCGACATTTTTAAATACCGCATCTCTGGCCGCAGCATGATCTGCCCGGAGGGTCAGCATCGTCTGCGTCTTTAACCGTGGTCCGCAGTTTCCCACACCGATCCGGGCCGTTGTCCGGATCATCATCCGTTCCAGCCCCTCACGGTCTTCGATATGGTCCAGCAGCGGCAGCTTCCGAACCTCCGAAGATGTGATATCCTCCAAATTCTCACCAGACCCTGCCGCCGAAGCCTCTTCCGCCGCCGTTGAAATATCGAGAGGAATCACTGTACTGGCCTCCACCGGTCCATTGGCAGTCCTTCCCTTCGCCGCCTGCTCTTCCGGATTTTGGGACAGACCTGCCTTTAGGCTCTGCAGCACCGCTTCCGCAATCCCATCAATTTGACCTTGTGTCAGCATTTCTCATCCCCCTATCTCCGTTTTAAAAATATCGTCGGGTCTCCTGCTCTTTCTGTGAGCCGCCCGTTTTCCATAATTCCCATCTTCTCCAGCCAGATTTCAAATTCCCGAATCGGCCGTTTTCCTAAAATTTCCCGGACCGCATTCACGTCATGATAGGCATTTGTCTGGTAGTTCAGCATAATATCATCGCTGCCCGGAACGCCCAGTATGTAATTCACTCCGGCGCTGCCAAGAAGCATGGCCAGATTTTCAATATCGTTCTGGTCTGCCTGCATATGATTCGTATAGCAGCAGTCACATCCCATCGGCACCCCGGAAAGCTTTGCCATAAAATGATCTTCCAGTCCGGCCCGGATTACCTGTTTGCTGTCATAAAGATATTCGGGACCGATAAATCCCACAACGGTATTCACCATAAATGGTGCAAATTCTCTGGCATAACCATAGCACCGGGCTTCCATCGTCACCTGATCGGCGCCGAAATGGGCATCGGAAGACAGCTCAGAGCCCTGTCCCGTTTCAAAATACATCACATTCGGACCCATGGCCGTTCCCTGTCTGCGAAGCAATTCCTTCGCTTCTCTTAATGTATCTGTCGTAAAGCCAAAGGCTTTATTTCCCTTTTCACTGCCCGCAATGGACTGGAAAATCATGTCGCACGGCGCCCCCTGCTTCACCGCTTCGATCTGGGTCGTCACATGGCCGAGAACACAGATCTGGGTCGGGATTTCAAATTTATTCTTTACTTCGTCAAATCGTCTCAGGACCTCGGCCAGACTGGATACGGTGTCATTCACCGGATTCAATCCAATCAGAGCATCGCCGCAGCCATAGCTCAGTCCCTCAAAAAGCGAGGCGGTAATCCCTTCCACGTTATCCGTTGTATGATTTGGCTGAAGCCGGGTCGCCATCGTTCCCCGCAGACCGATGGTCGTATTGCACCGGGCCGGGACCTGAATCTTCTGTGCCCCGTAAACCAGGTCCAGATTCGTCATCAGCTTTGCTGCCCCTGCCACCATCTCACTGGTCAGCGCCCGAGACATGTCCCGGATCTGACTTTCTGTCGTTGAATAGCTTAAAATCCACTCCCGCAGATCACTGACGGTCCAGTTTTTAATTTTATGATATAATGTCTCGTTAATGCTGTCCTGATTCATCCGGGTCACATCATCTTCCTCGTAAGGAACGACCGGATTCTCACGCAAATCCTTTAACAGCATTCCGGAAAGCACTTCCTTTGCCGCGACCCTTTCCAAATCCGATGCAGCGGCCACTCCGGCAAGAATATCCCCTGATTTTTCTTCATTTGCCTTCGCAAGGACTTCTTTTACCGAATCAAACCGGAAAAGCTGTCCCCCCAATAATGTCTGATATGCCATAATGCACCACCTTATCCAAATATCAATGTCTTTACCACCACCGGGATCACCAGACCGTCTACCAGCGGTTTTCCCATATCCACAAAATCATTCTGATCCACCTGAACCGAATCGATGCAGATCACATCCCGTGGATATGCCGTTTCAATCGGTATCATCATCTGGCCCAACGCCTTGGCCATATCACATTCCAGCACAATAATCATCGGCTGTCCCCGCTCCAGCAGCTCATCCAGTACCGATACCAGACAGGCGGCAAGCCGCTTCGTCTCCACGTAAGACGGGTCCGCCTTTCCCTTCATCGCCAGTATTAACTGACGGCTGTCACTCTGGCTCTGCATCCATTGCATCTTTTCCCGCAACGCGTTCCTGTCCCCGGCAAAACAGCCGTTCTGTTCACTAGCATCCAGTTTCAATACCGGCACATTTTTAAGAGGAAAAACATCCCTGTTATATGTAATCGTACTCCCCGATACGGATGTGGTGTAGCTTCCCGCCCCCACTACCGTCGCCCGAATCGTTTCCTTTGCCTCAATTACACGGAAATCTGTAAATAAACGGCTTTCCCGGATAGCTTCTCCGAGGATAATGCCCATATCACCGTATCTGTCCCACGAATCGCCCGAAGCATGATAAATCCCGTCCGCCACGCCGCCGGAAAAACAAAGGGCCTGTATCGGTTTGTCATATAAAAATTCAGAGCTGCCCGGCGTTTGAATTTCTTTCAAAAGGGATGTGTCACGGCCTGTCAGCCATGCATAAAGCAGTTCTGCCATAGCCCTGCCAATTTCAAAAATCCCCGAATACGCCGCCGGTTCCCCGGTCTTCAGGAATATCCCCTCAGAGGCTCCGATGCGCCGGACACTGTCACTGACATAAGTGATTCTCCGCTCCGGATCCACCTTCATCAAACGGCCGCCAATATCCAGACAGCCTTTGCCCACAACCTCTCCCGAATCAAAAACGACAAGGTTCGTCGTTCCGCCGCCAATATCCAGATTCGCCACCCGGCACTGACAGTCAATGGAATACCGACGGGCGCCACTGCCCTTTCCGGCAATGATCGCTTCCAGGTCCGGACCTGCCGTGGATACAACAAACTCTCCGGCAAAATCACTGAGCTCCTGAAGGACTATCTCTGAGTTCTCTTTTCTGGCCGACTCTCCGGTAATAATTACTGCCCCTGTCTGGGTATCCTCCGGTCCATAGCCCGCTTTCTCAAACTCCCCGGCAACAATCTCCCGGACCTTTGCACCGTCAATGGCTGTCCGGTTTTTAAGGGGCGTTATGTAAATATCGCTTTTATAAACAACTTCCTTATCCACAATCGCAATATGAGGAACAGCAAAATATCCGGCTGAATTTTTAAAGGTCAGCCGGCTGAAAATCACTTGGGTCGTGGAAGTGCCGATGTCAATTCCCACACTTAATATCGTTGATTCATCTTTCATTCTGTGCCTCTCGTGTCTGTTTTTTGTAAAAAACTCCTAAATCTGCTGTTTTTTTAATGTTCTTATTATACTATATAACCGAAATTCTTGCAACATTCTGTCCATAAATAAGAAAAAGACAGATAAATCCAGCCATTTACCGCTAAATTTATCTGTCCTTTTCAGACCTACCGGCTCTCCCGGATTTTCTGCCGGAGCGGCAGTACCATCGCCGGAGAAACGGACAGCTCATCCATTCCCATATCCAGAAATGTCTGTGTCAGCGTCAGATCCCCACCGAGTTCTCCGCAGATCCCGACCCAGATTCCGGCCTTATGGGCATTCTCCGCCACCATCTTTAACAGGCGCAGAATCGCCGGATGATGAGGATCGAAAAAACTGTCCAGTTTTGGATTCTGACGGTCAATCGCCAGTGTATACTGGGATAAGTCATTGGTCCCTATGCTGAAGAAATCCACTTCCTCTGCCAAAAGATCACTGATCACCGCCGCTGCCGGTGTTTCAATCATAATCCCCTCTTCCACCTTTTCAAAAGAAATCCCGGCATCCCTCAGTTCCTGACGGACCTCCGCAGAAATCTTTTTAATCTGCCGCACTTCTTCCAAAGAAATAATCATCGGATACATAATGGAAATATTTCCATAGGCGCTGGCTCTGTAAAGGGCCCGGAGCTGGGTCTTAAATACATCCACCCGGTCCAGACAAATCCGGATTGCCCGGTATCCCATTGCCGGATTTTCTTCAGATTCCATCTGAAAATAATCAATCTGCTTATCCGCACCGATATCCAGGGTCCGGATAATCACCTTTTTCCCCGCCATGGTCTCGCCCACTCTTTTATACACCTGAAACTGTTCTTCTTCCGTCGGATAATGATCCTTTTCCAGATATAAAAACTCGCTCCGGAACAGACCAATGCCGCCGGCATCATTTTTCATCGCGGTCACTACGTCGGATACGCTGCCCACATTGGCATAGACCTGAATCTTTTTTCCGCCCCTTGTGATGTTTTCTTTTCCTTTAAGGTTCTGAAGCAGCTCCCGTTTTTTCAATTCCTCCGTCTGCCGCTTCTTCATCTCCTCCAGAAGCTCCGGCTCCGGATCAATATAAATACAGCCGGAAAAGCCATCGACCACTGCCATTTTCCCATGACAGTCCTCCGGAAAATCCGCACCGATCACCGCCGGAATATTCATTGTCCGGGCCAGAATGGCTGTATGGGAATTGGCCGAACCATAACGGGTAACAAAGGCTAAGATCTTTGATTTATCCAGCTGAACCGTTTCGCTTGGCGCCAGATCCTCCGCTGCCAGTATCACCGCTTCCTTTCCTTGAATGCCCCCCTGGTCCTGTCCGCTTAAAATCCGTATCAGCCGCTCCGAAACATCTTTCACATCCGCCGCTCGGGCCCGCATATAATCATCATCCATCGCCTCAAAAAGGGCTGAAAAATTGTCGCTCGTTATTGCCGCTGCATATTCTGCATTGACATTCTGTGTACGAATCATATTGGTGATTGAATCTGCAAAATCCATATCCGAAAGCATCAGCTCATGAACTCTGAAAATGGCTGCAGAGGCTTCGCCCACCTCCTCCAGCGCCTTTTCATAAAGGCTTTGAAGCTGCTGTTTTGCCAGTTCTCCCGCAGCTTCATAGCGGCGAATCTCTTCTTCTGTATTTTCCACATGCCGGCGCTGAACCTGACCGTCTTTTTTCTTCAGAATCTCTACAGTTCCGATGGCAATCCCTCCGAAAACTGATTTCCCTTCAATCTTTACCATATGTCCATCCTCCTTATGGATAACAAACTTCATCCAGGAACAGACCCTGAGGCGGCAGCGTCATCCCCGCCTTCTCCCGGTCCTTCGTCCGGAATACTTCACTGACCGATTCCGGTTCCCGGTCTCCGGCACCGATTTCTACCAGCGTCCCCGCCATAATCCGCACCATGTTGTATAAGAAGCCGTTCCCCTCAAAAATCAAATCGATTTCCCTGTCCCTGACATCGATATCGATGCGGCTGACTGTCCGTATCGTGGACTTATTGGATTTCTTTACGGATGAAAATCCTTTAAAATCATGTTCGCCCGCCATCAGTGCCGCGGCTTTTTTCATCCGGCCGATATCCAGCCTGTCAAAACAGTACCAGGTATATTTCCGGTCGAATACGCAGGGAACATCCCCGATAGCCACCCGGTAAATGTACCGCTTGGAAACTGCATTCAGACGGCTGTGAAACCGTTCCGGTACATCGGACACATACAGAATGCCGATATCCTGGGGCAAATACCGGTTCAGATAGTATTTCATCTCCCAGCATTTCATATCACTGTCCGTATGAAAATTCGCCACCTGTCCCCGGGCGTGAACCCCCGCATCAGTCCGTCCGGAGCCAATCACCTCAATCGGTTCACCGCACATTTTTGAAAGAACTTCTTCCAGCTTTCCCTGAATGGTCGTTCCACCACTCTTCTTTCCAAGCCGCTGCCATCCATCATAACGGCTGCCGTCATATTCCATAAGTAATTTAATATTTCTTTTCATAATTCTCCTTTATCTTATAGAAAAGGACAGGGTATGTCTATATTATGTAACATCCCTGCCCTAAATTATTTATTAATATTTAAAACATTTCACCCAATGCGGATGTTCCTTATCCGGACTGATATTTTTACGCTCCGGCCGGCGCTTCCGGCAAATATCACTCCGGCCCGTACACCGCTGATAAAAAGGGCAGCCTTCACCGGAAGCATCTTCACGGCTCTGCTCTGAATCTGTAATTTTCTGCAGTTTACGCTCATCCGTCAATATGGAATGAAACAGCAACTGGGTATACGGATGCTTCGGATCCTCATAAATTTCCTCGACCTCTGCCTCCTCCACAATTTCACCCAGATACATGACGATCACCCGGTTACAGAAATGCCGCACGATATTCAAATCATGGGAGATAAACAGATAGGTCAGCTGCTGGCTTCGATGCAGATCCAGCAAAAGATTCAGCACCTGGGACTGAACTGTCACATCCAGGGCCGACACCGGCTCATCAGCCACAATAAATTTTGAATTTAAAATTAAAGCGCTGCCAATACTGATCCGCTGCCGCTGCCCGCCGGATAGCTCATTGGGATAACGCTCTGCAAAGGATGGATCCAGTCCGACCTGCACAAGCATCTCATCAACCCGACGCTTTCGCTCCGCCTTATCTTTTATCCCGTTAACCCTCAGCGGTTCTTCCAGAATCCATCCAATTTTTTTCATCGGATTCAGCGAACTGTAAGGATCCTGAAAAACAAGCTGTGGATGGGCCTCCCGGATGTCCAGCGTTCCCGTATAATTTTTATTTAATCCGACAATGCATTTTGCCAGCGTTGATTTACCGCAGCCGCTCTCACCCACAAGTCCGAGGATTTCACCTCTTCGGATAAAGAAGTCCACATTCTGGAGCACATGCTTATTTTCTTTTTTGCCGAAAACCCCGCCGGATTTTACAGAATAGTAAACATTCAGATCCTTAGCGGTCATGACCATGTCGTCCTCCCGGGTATCCTCCTGATTTCTCGGTATGGCGGCAATCAGATGTTTTGTATAATCATGTTTCGGATGGTACAGCACTTCCTCTGTATAACCCGTTTCCACAATCTTTCCCTGATACATCACAATGACCTTCTGGCAAATTTCCTTCACCACATTTAAATCATGGGAAATAA
This sequence comes from Frisingicoccus sp., assembly GCA_048357495.1. Classification (GTDB taxonomy): domain Bacteria; phylum Bacillota; class Clostridia; order Lachnospirales; family Lachnospiraceae; genus Frisingicoccus. Next base: position 1,433 of record DBGCEW010000093.1, on the reverse strand, counting down.
ATAAAATCGAGGTGTTGGCTTCCGCATGAATCTTCTTCAGAAGCTGAAGAATCTGGGCCTGAACCGTCACATCCAGGGCTGTCGTCGGTTCATCGGCAATCAAAAGCTTCGGCCAGCAGATCATGGCCATGGCGATCATCACCCGCTGCCGCATACCGCCGGATAGCTGATGGGGATATTTCTTACACAGCTCCTCCGGATTTGGAAGTCCGACATCCTTTAAGATCGACACAACCCGGCCGTGAATTTCATCATCGGGCAGCGATGTATGGATCTTCAGGCTTTCAGCAACCTGCCATCCAATTTTCTTTACCGGATTCAGGGATGTCATTGGCTCCTGAAAAACCATGGACATATCATTGCCCTGAATTTCCGCCAGAGCGTCTCCGGTCATCGCCAGCAGATTTTTCCCATTAAAAAGAATCTCTCCGGCCTGTATCTGGGCTTCCGGCTTTTTCAGCCCCATAATCGTCTGAACCGTCATACTCTTTCCCGAACCGGATTCACCGACAATTCCGACAATCTCACCATACTTCATGGTAAAGCTCACATCATCCACCACTGTGTGCATCCCGTTCTCCGAGGGAAAACCAATGGTTAAATTTTTGACTTCTAAAAGTTTTTCACCCATCGTCTGCTCCTATCTCATCTGATGCACCCGAAGGCCTTCACTGATCATACTGAATCCTAAAATAATAATGACAATCACAATTCCCGGAAAAATCGCCGCCCAGGGCGCGATCTGCAGATAGGCCTGCGCATCGGAAAGCATCAGTCCAAGGCTCGGTTCCGGCGGCTGAACGCCGAGACCCAGATAACTCATGCTGGCTTCCGCCAGAACCGCATTGTTAAATCCCACCGTTGCCGATGTCAGCATGCTGACCATGGCATTCGGGAGAATGTGTACAAAAATAATCCGTAATTTTCCTGCCCCCATCACCTGGGCACTTTTTACAAACTCCAGCTCCTTGTACCGGATAATTTCACTCCGGACAATACGGGCAAAGCTCGGAATAAACAAAATACCGAGAGCCAGAATGATATTATTTTTTCCCGGTCCTAAGAGGCTGATAAAAATCAATGCGAGAAGAATACTCGGAAAGGCGCTCAGGGCATCATTGAGGCGCATAATGATTTCATCCAGCCATCCCCCGAAAAATCCGGTAATGGCGCCGATCAATGTGCCGAATACAACACCAATGCCGACGGTACACAGGGCTACAAAGCAGGTCGTTCCCATCCCGTTCATAATCCGGCTCAGAATATCCCGCCCGAAATTATCATTTCCGAAGGGATGGGCCAGTGACGGCGCCGCATTTTTCAGCACTCCGTTCATCTCTGTCGTTCCGTAGGGCGTCCAGAAATGGCCGATGACCGCCATAAGAACAACAACGGACGTCAGAATCAATCCAATCATTAAATTGTAATTTATT
>DBGCEW010000092.1:0-5699 GCA_048357495.1 Frisingicoccus sp. | reverse complement strand
CTTGTTTTCCAGCTCATAATGCCAGCCTTCCTGCATAAAAATCTCCTGAACCCGGTAAATATTCGGATGAAAAACCGCATCCAGATAAACGTTCATTAAATTCTGAAAGTCCGCGTCATTACAGCTCGCTACCGGATAAACCGTTTTATCCGAATAGGTCATAGCGTTCAAAAAGGTATTCAAGGAGCCCTTCACCAATTCCACAAAAGGGTCCTTTACAGGAAACTTCTCAGAACCGCAGAGCACCGAATGTTCCAATATATGGGCCACACCTGTACTGTCTGTCGGCGGTGTACGGAATGCGACATGAAAGACTTTGTTGTCGTCATCATTCGATAACACGGCGATTCGCGCCCCGCTTTTTTTATGTTTTAAAAGCCATGCATCGGATCTTAATTCCTCAATATAACTTTTTTCAAGAACCGTATATGTTTCCGGTATTTTTATTGTTAAATTCATTATCCAGCCTCCATTCACACTATATAAACTGTACCATATTCTCAGGATTTATACAACCGGATTACTTCCTGCTTTTCTCTGTGCGGATCCATACCTTCACATCGTCAATAAAGGTGTCCCAGGCGTCTTCATGTTCCACATAATACTTCGGGCAGATTTTCCCTGTCACATCATAGTGGCGGATAATTTCCTTCGGTGATATATCCAGATACATGCAAAGCCATCCGGCCAGATTCACAAGGGAACTGTATGTATGTTCATTAAATTTCCCATCGGCAGTTTCATGGCAAACCTCAATCGAAACCGTGTCTGAATTCCGTTCATTGGAACAATAAGCCACTTCATTTGTAGGCACGCATTGAATAATTTCACCTTCCAGACCGACAATAAAATTGCTGCTGGCATAAACATCCTGACTGTCCTTCAGCGCTTCAAAATAATCCCGGTTATTCTGTGCGCTGCTCCCCGGATTTCCCACATAATGAATAACAATTCCCTTTAGTTTTTTCGTAGGTATACACGGTCGGGAATAAGGATTTGGCGTAAGCAGCTGAACATCAATATAGGGACGCCCGTCATCATAATTTGGGTCCGGTCTGCCATATGGACTTACCCGTCCGGCCCAGCTGCAGGCCCTGAAAATCAATCCAAAAATGGTGAGAACCAGAACAATGATACATCCGAAAAGTGTCAGACGCCGGAGATTTGTTTCATCTATCTTCATTCTTTTGCTAACACTACCCTCTCTCCCAAAAACAAACATCTATGAAAAAATTGTAACATACTTTTCCGTACAATAAAACAGAGTGCTGCCAATTGACAGCACCCCGTATAAATTTACTTCACTATTATGCTATGCAGAATCCCCACTTTAGTCTACACTGTAGTTCGGAGCTTCCTTTGTAATCTGAATATCATGTGGATGACTTTCTTTTAAAGATGCCGCACTGATCTTCATAAATCTGCCATTCTGCTTTAATTCTTCAATGTTCTTTGTTCCACAGTAACCCATACCGGCACGAAGGCCACCGATCAACTGGAATACTGTATCTTCCACAAGGCCTTTGTAAGCCACACGGCCTTCAACGCCTTCCGGAACAAGCTTCTTCGCATCGGCCTGGAAGTAGCGGTCTTTACTTCCGTTTTCCATCGCAGCGATGGAACCCATACCACGGTATACTTTGTATTTTCTTCCCTGATATAACTCGAATTCTCCCGGACTTTCGTCACAACCTGCGAACATGCTTCCCATCATACATACGCTGGCTCCGGCAGCAATGGCTTTTGTCACATCGCCGGAATATTTGATACCGCCATCGGCGATAATCGGAATATCATATTCTTTAGCCACAGAATAAGCATCCATAACTGCGGATACCTGTGGAACACCGATACCGGATACAACACGGGTTGTACAGATAGAACCTGGTCCGATACCCACTTTAACCGCATCAACACCGGCTTCGATCAGCGCTTTTGTCGCTTCCGCTGTTGCCACGTTACCTGCAATAACCTGTAAATCCGGATAGGCTTCTTTCACCATACGCACGCATTTGATAACGTTTGCAGAATGTCCGTGAGCGGAATCAATAACGATAACATCTACTTTTGCTTTCACAAGAGCATCCACACGTTCAAGAATATTCTGTGTCACACCAACACCGGCACCACAGAGCAGACGTCCCTGAGAGTCTTTTGCAGATAATGGATATTTAATCTGTTTTTCAATATCTTTAATCGTAATTAAGCCTTTAAGATTAAAATTATCATCAACGATCGGAAGCTTTTCCACACGGGCTTTGGCAAGGATTGATTTTGCTTCTTCCAGTGTAACGCCTTCCTTTGCTGTAATCAGATTTTTAGAAGTCATACATTCGTAAATCTTTTTTGTAAAATCTGTTTCAAACTTTAAATCACGGTTTGTAATAATACCAACTAACTTTCCGTTATCTGTAATAGGAACACCGGAAATACGGAATTTTGCCATGAGCATATCCGCATCGGCTAATGTATGATTTGGAGATAAGGAAAATGGGTCAGAAATAACACCGTTTTCAGAACGTTTTACCTTATCAACCTCTTCTGCCTGCGCCGCAATAGACATATTTTTATGAATAATACCGATACCACCCTGTCTTGCCATAGCAATTGCCATGCGATGCTCTGTAACGGTATCCATTCCTGCACTCATTAACGGTACATTCAAACAGATCTTTTTCGTCAGATGTGTCTGCACACTCACCTGATTTGGAATTACTTCCGAAAATGCAGGCACGAGAAGCACGTCATCAAAGGTAATTCCTTCGCCGATAATTGTACCCATTCTTATCATCCTCTCTTTCTTAAGTTCTCATTTTCTTGTAAAGTTTTTACAAAGTATAACAACTCTATCGACAAAAGTCAACACGCGGTTGTCATAATAAATTCTTAATTGGTTATTAAGTCTGCCTTATAGTATGCGGCCCCCGTACAGATGTCTTTGCCATAGAACAAAAATGCTCTGCACCGGAGATAAAATCTCCGTGCAGAGCCCTTTTCATCATTCTAAAAATTATCTTATAAAATTACATCATGCCCATTCCGCCCTGCGGCATTGCAGGCATTCCCGGATTCTCCGATTTGATTTCCGCAACAACAGATTCTGTTGTCAGCAGTGTTGAAGCCACGCTGGTTGCATTCTGCAGAGCGCTGCGTGTTACCTTCGCCGGATCAATAATACCGGCTTCAATCATATTTACGTAAGCTTCTTTCAGAGCATCAAAACCAACGCCCGGTTCGCTTTCACGCACTTTATTAATAATTACTGCACCTTCCAGGCCGGCATTTGCGGAAATATGGAACAATGGTGCTTCAAGCGCTTTCAGAACCACATTGGCTCCGGTTCTTTCGTCGCCGCTCAGTTCCTTGGCAAGCTCCGCAACCTTCTTGGAAGCATGGATATATGCAGAACCACCGCCGCAGATAATACCTTCTTCTACAGCTGCCCGTGTTGCTGCCAGAGCATCTTCCATACGCAGTTTCTTTTCTTTCATTTCTGTTTCTGTGGCTGCACCAACTTTAATAACACCGACACCGCCAGAAAGTTTTGCAAGTCTTTCCAGTAATTTTTCTTTATCAAACTCCGATGTTGTTTCATTGGCCTGAGTCTGAATCTGACTGCATCTTGCCTTGATGGCATCAGCATCACCCATACCGTCAACGATGATGGTATTTTCTTTTTCAACTCTGACAGATTTTGCACGTCCGAGCATATCCATAGTTGCATCCTTTAATTCATAACCCAGTTCTTCTGAAATCACGGTACCGCCTGTCAGAATTGCAATATCCTGAAGCATTGCTTTTCTTCGGTCACCAAATCCCGGAGCTTTGACAGCAACGACAGAGAATACACCCTTTAACCGGTTTACAACCAATGTTGCAAGTGCTTCCCCTTCAACATCCTCAGCGATAATTAACAGTTTTGCACCTGTCTGCACGATCTGTTCCAAAACCGGAAGAATTTCCTGAATATTGGAAATCTTTTTGTCTGTAATAAGAATATATGGATTATCCAGTTCGGCAACCATCTTATCAAGATCTGTCGCCATATAAGCGGAAAGATAGCCTCTGTCAAACTGCATACCTTCTACCAGCTCAAGTTCTGTCTGCATTGTTTTAGATTCTTCAATAGTAATAACACCATTTGTAGAAACCTTTTCCATGGCTTCAGCAACCATCTCGCCGACATTTTCATCACTTGCAGAAATCGCAGCAACTTTTGCAATCTGATCTTTGCCTGTAATTGTAGAGCTCATTTCTTTAATCGCTTCCACAGCACATTCGGTAGCCTTCTGCATACCTTTTCTTAAAATGATCGGATTAGCTCCGGCAGCGAGGTTTTTCATACCTTCATTAATCATCGCCTGAGCCAGTACAGTCGCTGTTGTTGTACCGTCACCGGCAACGTCATTCGTTTTTGTAGCAACTTCTTTAACAATCTGAGCGCCCATATTTTCAAAAGCATCGTCCAGTTCAATATCTTTAGCGATGGTCACACCGTCATTTGTGATCAAAGGTGTTCCGAAGGATTTGTCCAGAACAACGTTTCTTCCTTTTGGTCCTAATGTCACACGAACTGTATTTGCTAACTGATTTACACCGGATTCCAGAGCTTTTCTTGCCTCTGCGCCATATTTAATTTCTTTTGCCATTTTAATCTACCTCCAAAACATAATCATAAATCTGAATTATTCTACAACGGCTAAAATGTCGGACTGTCTTACGATAATATATTCTTCGCCTTCCAGCTTTACTTCGGTTCCGGCATATTTGGAATAAATAACCGTCTGACCTGCAGCTACTTCCATCTTAACTTCTTTGCCATCGATCACACCGCCAGGTCCTACGGCAATAACTTCCGCTTCCTGTGGTTTCTCTTTTGCCTGGCCGGTCAGAACGATACCGGATTTTGTTGTCTCCTCTGCTACACGCTGTTTTAATACGACTCTGTCGCCCAATGGTACTAATTTCATATCTAAATTCCTCCTGACAATTCTGTTTAAGTTTATTAGCACTCATTCCATTCGAGTGCTAATCACTAGGTATATAATATTTTATTCTTTCCCAATATGCAACTCGTGAAACTTTTGTATTTTTCTGTTTATTTTAATATATCTTTAGTTTTCTCTTATTTTCTTCATATATCTCTGTTTTTTATTTTTTCATAATAATATAAAAGGACGCAAAGCACAGGCCTTACATCCTTTGTATATTCATTATTTACCCGGTTTATAAGAGCTTTTCAGGGAAACAATCCGGTTAAATACCAGTTGATCCGGCTGACTGTCCTTTTCATCCACGCAGAAGTAGCCATTGCGGACAAACTGGAAGCTGTCTCCCGGCTTCGCTTCGGACAGAGAAGGTTCCAGATAACATTCTTCCAGAACTTTCAGAGAATTTGGATTCAGATTCAGGGAACCGTCTTCGTTATAAACACCCTTTTCTTCGTCTACCAGATTTTCATAGAGACGCACTGTCGCTTTAACCGCTGTCGGTGCAGCCACCCAGTGAATCGTTCCTTTAACTTTACGTCCGGTAAATCCGCTGCCGCTCCGTGTTTCCGGATCGTAGGTACAGTGAATTTCCGTCACGTTGCCATCTTCATCTTTTTTGTAATCCACGCATTTTACAAAATAAGCATTCATCAGACGGACTTCATTTCCAGGGAACAGCCGGAAATATTTCTTCGGAGGCTCTTCCAT
>DBGCEW010000091.1:0-6779 GCA_048357495.1 Frisingicoccus sp. | reverse complement strand
TATGACGGCTATATGGAATCTGGGGATTCAGTGGTTACGTGGTGCGTGGGTCATCTGGTAACCATGAGCTATCCGGAGGCCTATGACCCGGCTTTGAAGCGGTGGTCACTGGATACACTGCCCTTTATTCCGGCCGAATTTAAATATCAGGTCATTGATTCTGTAAAGAAACAGTTTGATATTGTGAGCCGTCTTCTGAACCGGAGCGACGTGGATACAATCTATGTCTGTACCGACTCGGGACGGGAAGGGGAATACATTTACCGTCTGGTGGACCAGATGGCCGGAGTTCATGGAAAAACGAGAAAACGGGTATGGATTGATTCCCAGACAGAAGAAGAGATCCTTAGGGGAATCCGGGAAGCCAAAGATATTTCTGTATACGATAATCTGGCAGCATCGGCTTATCTGCGGGCCAAAGAGGATTATTTAATGGGAATTAATTTTTCAAGGCTATTGACATTGAAATACGGGCCATCAATTTCCAGTTTTATGAAGACAAAACGGACAGTATTATCTGTGGGCAGGGTAATGACCTGTGTTCTTGGAATGGTTGTCCGGCGGGAACGGGAAATTCGGGCTTTCGTAAAAACACCTTTTTACAGGGTCCTGTCAAAGCTGGACGTTCAGGGCAGAGAGATTGAAGCTGAATGGCGGGCGGTTGAAGGGTCAAAATATTTTCAGACACCGGCCCTTTACAAGGAAAACGGTTTCAGAAAAGAAGAGGATGCAAAAGCATTGATTTCTATGCTGGAAGCAGAACCGCCGAAAGTGATGATGATCCATGAACTGTCTAAAAAGAAGGAAAAGAAAAATCCACCGTTGCTGTTCAACCTGGCAGAATTGCAAAATGAGTGTTCCAGACTCTTTAAGCTGAGTCCGGATGAGACTCTGAAAGTGGTTCAGGAGCTTTATGAAAAGAAACTGGTGACCTATCCGAGAACGGATGCCAGAGTTTTATCGACGGCTGTTTCCAAAGAAATTTATAAAAATATCAGTGGCTTGAAAAATTTTCAGCCGGTCGCAGATTTTGCGCAGGAAGTGCTGGCGATGGGAAGCTACAAAACGATTGCCAGAAGCCGTTATGTGAACGATAAACAAATTACAGATCATTATGCTATTGTGCCGACAGGACAGGGGCTTGGGGCTTTAAAATCTGTGAATCAGACCGCTTTCAGCGTTTATACGGTGATTGCCAGACGATTTTTAAGCATCTTTTATCCGCCGGCGGAATATCAGAAAATCAGCCTGACTTTAAGTAAAGAAAAAGAGAAATTTTTCGCCAATTTTAAGGTGCTTATTTCTGAGGGGTATTTAAAGGTGGCAGGAAAGTCTTCCGAAAAAGGAAAAGAGGGAGAAAATACAGACAAGCCCGACAAGGATTTTCTTGAAGTTCTGAAAAAACTTAAAAAAGATACGCCGTTACCGATAAATGAATTGTATATCAAAGAGGGAGAAACCACACCGCCCAAGCGTTATAATTCAGGAAGTATGATTCTGGCAATGGAAAATGCGGGACAGTTGATTGAAGATGAAGAGCTGAGGGCTATGATTAAGGGCAGCGGTATCGGTACCAGTGCTACACGGGCGGAGATTCTGAAAAAACTGGTGACGATACAGTACCTGGCCTTAAATAAAAAAACACAGATAATTACGCCGACAAAGCTTGGGGAAATCATTTATGATGTGGTGGATAATTCCCTGCGTTCCCTGCTAAATCCGGAACTGACGGCAAGCTGGGAAAAAGGGCTGAACTATGTCGCTGAAGGCTCAATTACACCGGATGAGTACATGGCGAAGCTGGATCATTTTGTAACAGTGCGTACCGAAGGGGTAAAACGGCTGAATAACCAGTGGCAGCTTCGTGAAAAATATGAGGAAATTTCAAAAATCTATTCCTGAATATGCCATGTCTGAAAAAACATACATAGAAAAAAATTATTTACTTTATAAAAATGAAGTGATAAAATGAGAATATTTCAAAGAAAAGTATCTCATTAAACCTGTTATTGTCTGCCTGTTTTCTGCAGACAGGATTTGGAGGAAGATTATGTGTGGTATTGTTGGATATATAGGTAAAAATCAGGCGGCTCCGATTCTTTTGGATGGTCTGGCAAAGCTGGAATACAGAGGCTATGATTCGGCGGGAATTTCCGTATTTGATGGCAGGGATATTCATACAGTAAAGACAAAAGGAAAAATTAAAGATCTGAGGAAACTGACGGATGATGGTGAAGCTTTAAAAGGGACGGTTGGTATCGGACACACCCGATGGGCAACCCATGGCGAACCTTCGGATGAGAATTCCCATCCCCATGTGAATGCCAGTGAAACAATTTCTGTGGTTCATAATGGGATTATAGAAAATTATCTGGAGCTGAAAAAGCGTCTTCTGGATAAAGGCTATGATTTTAAATCGGAAACAGATACGGAAGTTGTTACACTTTTAATGGATTATTATTTTGACGGTGATTTGTTAAAAGCGCTGTCAAGAGTCATGCACCGTATTGAAGGCTCTTATGCTCTTGGAATTCTTAATAAGGACCATCCGGATGAAATTATTGCAGTGAAGAAGGACAGCCCGCTGATTGTAGGGATTTCTGAAGAAGGCAATTATATTGCGTCAGATATTCCGGCGGTGCTTAAACATACACGCAGGATATACATTCTGGAAGACGGCGAAATCGTTAAGTTGACCCGGGAGGGTGTGACCGTCTATAATGAGGACTTGGATGTAATCGAAAAAGAAGTAACGGAAATCCAGTGGGATGTATCTGCGGCGGAAAAGGGCGGATATCAGCATTTTATGATGAAAGAGATTCATGAACAGCCTAAGGCTGTCCGTGATACGATTTTTCCCCGCATTAAGGAAGATGAAGTTTTTATCCATGAACTTCGTATGACGGAAGATCAGATTAAGAATTTAAAGAAAATTTTTATTATTGCCTGCGGTTCTGCTTACCATGCCGGGGTGACAGGAAAATATGTGATTGAAGATTTATCCCGAATTCCGGTGGAAGTGGACTTGGCCTCTGAATTCCGTTACCGGAATCCGATTCTCGAAGAAAACAGTCTGGCAATTATTATCAGCCAGTCCGGTGAAACGGCAGATACGCTGGCCGCAATGCGGGAAGCCAAACGTCATGGCGTGCGCACACTGGCCGTTGTCAATGTTGTCGGCAGCTCTATTGCCAGAGAAGCGGATGATGTTCTTTATACCTGGGCGGGACCGGAAATTGCGGTGGCAACGACAAAGGGATACACCAGCCAGCTTTCCGCATTGTACCTCCTGGCGTTACATTTTGGAAAAATCCGCGGAAAAATTTCACGGAATGATTACCTTCAAATGATTCAGGAGCTGAAAAAACTTCCGGACAAAATTGAAGAAATGCTTTCACATAAAGAGAAAATACAGTTTCTTGCCAATCAGTATATCGGTCTGAAGGACGTATTTTTCCTTGGCCGGGGCATTGACTATGCCAGTGCTCTGGAAGGATCTCTGAAATTAAAGGAGATTTCCTACGTTCATTCGGAAGCCTATGCTGCCGGAGAATTAAAACACGGAACCATTTCTCTGATTGAAAAGGGAACACTGGTGGTGGCGCTGGTGACCCAGGAGCAGCTTTATGGAAAGATTGTCAGCAACATTGTTGAGGTGCGTACCCGTGGCGCTTTTGTACTGGCAATTACGAATGAAGATCATACAGATATCGAAAAAAATGCGGACTATGTATTTTATGTTCCGAATACAAGCAAAGCATTTACGGGAATGCTTGCAACCATTCCGATGCAGCTGTTTGCCTATTATGTTGCTGTGGCCAAGGGCTGTGATGTGGACCAGCCGAGAAATCTGGCGAAGTCAGTAACGGTTGAATAATCGGTTAAATAATAATTTCAGGAGTGAAAATAATGAAAGATTTAATGATTAAAGATTTATATAATCTGGACGAAACCATTGCAGGGGATTTGTTTGCAGGAAAAGAGTATCCGTGGGAAGTGCTGCCGGAAATCGGCAATTTTATTTTAAAACTCGGCCCGACACTGCCAAAGGATGCGTATGATCAGGTGGGGGAAGATGTCTGGATCGCGAAAAGTGCCAAAGTTTTTTCATCCGCTTATATTCACGGACCGGCGATTATCGGTAAAGAAGCGGAAGTCCGCCATTGCGCATTTATCCGGGGAAATGCCATTGTTGGCGAAGGTGCTGTTGTGGGAAATTCCACAGAATTAAAAAACGTTGTATTATTTAACAAGGTTCAGGTGCCTCATTACAATTATGTTGGTGATTCTATTCTTGGATTTAAGTCCCATATGGGAGCCGGTTCGATTACCTCCAATGTTAAAGCGGATAAAATGCTTGTGAAAGTGCACACAGAGTCGGAAAGTATTGATACCGGGCTGAAAAAATTTGGCGCGATGCTTGGTGACAATGTGGAAGTGGGCTGCAATGCCGTTTTAAATCCGGGGACCGTAATCGGACGGGAGTCCAATGTCTATCCAACATCCATGGTGCGTGGATTTGTTCCGGCCCGCAGCATTTTTAAAAATACCGGCGAAGTCATGAGGAAGAAAATTGACGGATAAATTGTCTGAAAAGCACTGGACGAAAAGGGGCTTTTGTGAGAAAATAAAAGAAACTGGTTTCTCATTTGTATAATAAATATTGGAAGATATGTTTGAAAGGGGTTCTAAAATGATTTATTCACATGAAGTAGAAATGATGTGTCCGGTAGCTCAGGGTGTGAGCCACGGCGCAGCTCCGATTCCGGAAGAAGCAAAATGGGTAAAGGCGAAGGAAATTAAAGATATTTCCGGATTGACACACGGCATTGGCTGGTGTGCCCCACAGCAGGGAACCTGTAAATTAACACTTAACGTGAAGGATGGAATTATTCAGGAAGCGCTGGTGGAAACCATCGGATGTTCAGGTATGACCCATTCGGCAGCAATGGCTTCTGAAATCCTTCCGGGAAGAACTATTTTAGAGGCTTTAAATACAGACCTTGTTTGTGATGCGATCAATACAGCCATGAGAGAATTATTCTTACAGATTGTTTACGGACGCAGCCAGTCTGCATTTTCCGAAGATGGTCTGCCGATTGGCGCAGGTCTTGAAGACCTTGGGAAAGGCCTTCGTTCCCAGGTGGGTACGATGTACGGTACATTAAAGAAAGGTCCACGTTATCTGGAAATGGCTGAAGGCTATGTGACAGGGATTGCCCTTGATGAGGAAGACCAGATTATCGGTTATCAGTACATAAGTTTCGGCAAGATGATGGACTTCATCAAAGCAGGTGACGATGCAAACACTGCACTGGAAAAAGCAAAAGGACAGTATGGCCGTGTGGAAGATGCAGTGAAGATTATTGACCCAAGACAGGAATAATTCGAGGAGGAAGAGAAATGGCTTTATTTGAATCATATGAAAGAAGAATTGATAAGATCAACGCCGTGTTAAACAGCTATGGTATCGCTTCCATCGAAGAAGCAGAAAAAATCACAAAAGATGCCGGACTGGATGTTTACGGACAGGTGAAGAAGATCCAGCCGATTTGTTTTGAAAATGCCTGCTGGGCATATACGGTAGGTGCGGCTATTGCGATTAAAAAAGGCTGTAAGAGAGCGGCAGACGCAGCAGCAGCCATCGGTGAAGGCCTTCAGGCTTTCTGCATCCCGGGTTCTGTTGCAGACCAGCGTAAAGTAGGTCTTGGTCACGGAAACCTTGGAAAGATGCTTCTGGAAGAAGAAACAGAGTGCTTCTGTTTCCTTGCAGGACATGAATCCTTTGCGGCGGCAGAAGGTGCCATCGGCATCGCTGAAAAAGCAAATAAAGTACGTCAGAAACCATTACGGGTTATCTTAAACGGTCTTGGAAAAGATGCAGCTCAGATTATTTCCAGAATTAATGGTTTTACATATGTAGAAACCGAGATGGATTATTATACGGGAGAAGTGAAAGAAGTTTTCCGTAAAGCCTATTCCCAGGGGCTTCGTGCAAAAGTGAACTGCTATGGTGCCAATGATGTGACGGAGGGTGTGGCAATCATGCACAAAGAGGGAGTAGACGTTTCTATCACAGGAAACTCGACAAACCCGACACGTTTCCAGCATCCGGTCGCAGGAACTTATAAAAAAGAATGTATCGAAAGAGGTAAAAAATACTTTTCCGTTGCCTCCGGCGGTGGTACTGGCCGTACCCTGCATCCGGATAATATGGCAGCAGGGCCTGCATCCTACGGTATGACAGATACCATGGGACGTATGCATTCGGATGCACAGTTCGCAGGTTCATCTTCCGTTCCGGCTCATGTAGAGATGATGGGCTTAATCGGTATGGGTAATAACCCGATGGTCGGAGCCACAGTTGCGGTTGCCGTTCTCGTAGAGGAAGCAGCTAAAGCAGGTAAGTTCTGACCGAAAGCAACTTAATGAAAGCGAGCCGTCAGGCGAAGCTTGAATTTAGTGCGAGGTCGTTCCCGACCCTTAGCGAAGCAGGACAGAATGTCGTGGTGAGATTAGTGGAGGGAACATACCCGTTAAAAGCAACTTAATTTAATATGAGTATCCCAAGGGCGTCCTGTTTGGGGCGCCCTGTTTTGTTGGGCTTTCCGGATTGTTTCAAGAGGATGCTAAAGGAAAAGCCGAAGTAAAAACTTCGGCTTAAAGAGGAGAAAGTATGAATTTATATAAAAAGCATAATCACTTGTATGTTTATATCATAATTGGAATTTATGATGGAATTGTGATGGAAAATTGAAGAGGCTGTGAAATTAAGCATA
>DBGCEW010000090.1:0-3080 GCA_048357495.1 Frisingicoccus sp. | reverse complement strand
TATGGGCGGAGGAGACAGAGCTGATTGGGGAGGGCGGATGGCTGTTTCGCGGACTGAGGATGCTGGAAAACCTTCGGACGGCGTTGTGCGATTTTTATGAAAAAGAGATGGGGGATTCCGGGGCTGGGGTACTTTGTGCCGCTGTGCTTGGTGAGCGGTCCGGATTTCAGGGGGATTTACGCCGGTATTATCAGGAAAATGGCTGGCTGCATCTGGTGACGGTATCCGGCCTCCATTTATCCTTTATTGCCATGGGATTTTATCGGAGACTGCGGCGCTGGGGATTTCCGCTTCCGGCTTCAATGCTTCTGGCTGTAGTCCTTATGCTGGCCTACGGATATATGACAGATCTCGGGGACTCGATGCTTCGTGCTATGGGGATGATGGCTCTGGTGCTGACAGGTGAGCTTCTGGGGAGAAAAACGGATTTAATGACATCACTGCTGTTTACCGGAGGTCTGATGGTGCTTTTCCGGCCGGAGCGGCTGCTCTCCGCGGGCTTTCTGCTTTCTTTCGGAGCTGTCGGAGGGATGGCCTTTGGCGAATGGCTCTGGCAGTTTTTTCGAAAGAAAGAGAAAAATCCGGGGATAAAGAGCCGGTGTCTGCATGGCTGTTATATCCAATCCGGTATTTTCCTTGTGACCACACCTCTGGTTTTATGGAATATGTATGAAATTCCTGTTATCGGCAGTTTTTATAATTTTTTTATGATTCCTCTGGTATCCCTGCTTGTTCCTGCAGCCTTCGGAGCAGGGATGGCCGGAGTTTGCGGCCTGCCTCTTTTGAGCGAATTGGCCGGGGCTTTTTTAAAGGTGGCGGACTGGATTCTGATGCTGGTACATAAACTGCCATCGATGACATGGATCTGCGGGCGTCCCGAAGGCTGGCAGATGGTTATGTATATACTCTGTATTCTTGGCTGGGCTTTTCTGCGAAGCAGAAAGACAAAAATTTTCGGAAAAATGAGTCTGGTGGCCGGGTGTTTTATTTTACTTATACTGCGGTTTCCCGAAGACCGGATTATTTGTATGGATGTTGGACAGGGGGATGGAATCTGTATTATGACGGCGGCGGGGCAGACAGTTTTTGTTGACGGAGGAAGTTCCGATGTTGATGGGATATTTCAGTATCGTCTGGAACCTTTGATGAAATATTATGGCCTCCGAAAGATTGATGCGTGGCTGCTGACCCATGGGGACAGGGATCATATATCCGGTATTGAAGAAGCGCTGGAGGGAGGAAGAACAGAAATTGGCAAAATCCTGCTGCCCGATACGGAGGGGGATGAAGTTCTGGAAAATATTCAAGAGCTTGCAGAGAGCCGGGAAATTGAAGTGGAGAGAATCTGCCGGGGAAACCGGTTCAGCGCGGGGGATTTTAGCTTTGAATGTCTGCATCCGGAAGCCGGGAATGCATCGGGGGATAGAAACAATGAATCCCTGGTCCTGTCTGTGAAAAGGAAGAATAGCTTTTGCATGCTGCTTATGGGGGATGCTGAGGCAGAAGGTGAGGCGGAGATGCTGAAACTGGGCGGCCTTCCGGTGTGTGATTTGTTAAAAGCCGGTCATCATGGCGCCGGAGGCGCTTCCACCGGAGAATTTCTGAGTATTGTCCGGCCCCGGTGGACGCTCATATCCTGCGGCGAAAATAACAGATATGGCCATCCGTCAAAAGAAACGCTGAAACGCCTTGAGGCGGCGGGCAGCCAGTGGGTGACAACGGTCCGTTACGGAGCGTTGACGGTTACCTTTGACGGAGAAGACTATTTGCTGAAGGGATATAAAAACAGAGATTGAAAAAACAAAGACGAAATAATATAATGAAAATATTATAATAAGGAGTGTGTGATGTGAAAGTACTCAGCCAGCATATAAAATCAGGAGTGTTTAAACCGGTGTATTTGATTTACGGGCCGGAAGATTATTTGCGTAAACAGTACCGGGATAAGATGAAAGCGGCCATCATCGGTCAGGATGGGATGAATTACAGTTATTTTGAGGGGAAGAATATTTCTGTGAAAGAACTGATCGATATCGGAGAAACGCTGCCCTTTTTCAGCGAACGCCGGTTGATCGTGGTGGAAAACAGCGGTTTCTTTACATCATCCCAGGAGGAGCTTGCGGCGTATCTGAAAGAGATGCCGGAAACGACCTGCTTTATATTTGTTGAAAGGGATGTGGATAAACGGAACAGGCTCTATAAGACCGTAACGTCTCTGGGGTATGGAGCGAACATGGCGCCGCCGGACGGCCGGATGATGATGCAGTGGATCCGCGGGATTCTCAGAGCAGAAGGCCGCATAATGTCTGAACATACGATGCGGCATTTGCTGGAACGGATTGATACAGATATGGAAAATGTCCGCCGGGAACTGGAAAAACTGATTGTCTATACGGATGGACAGAGCGAAATATATCCGGAGGATATTGATGCCGTGTGTACCGTGCATGCGGAAAGCCAGGTGTTTGATATGGTGAAGGCGGTGGCAGATAAGCAGCAGGCCAAGGCGTTGGAGCTTTATTATGACCTGATCGCTTTAAAAGAGGCGCCGATGCGGATCCTTTACTGGCTTACCCGGCAGTTTAACCAGCTCTATCAGATGAAAGAATTGCTGAGCAAGGGATATCCGGATCATGTTGTTGCGGAGCGGATGGGGATTCGAGACTTTATCGTGCGAAAAAACAAAGCTCTGTGCAATAACTTCTCTCTGGAAGAACTGCGCAGAGCTGTCGGGTGTTGCGTAGAAGGCGAAGAAGCCGTAAAGACGGGAAAACTAAATGACCGGATGGCGGTGGAGCTGCTGATTATGCAGTTTTCTGCCGGATTAAAGTAAGGCGTCCATATACTGGCAGAAAATATTTGAAAGTTCACTGTCATTTTCGGTCATGCCCTTTGCATACCATTGGATGAGGAGACGGAAAAGGGCTCCTGAAAATAAATAGGCCGGATAGGTTCGCCGTCGGTCCAGCGCTGGAAAATGGCCGGAGGAGAGGATGAAGCTGTCAAGGCCTTCCTGAAGCTGACGGTCCATACCTGCTTGATAAAGGAGACAGAAAAAGGCCTGGTTTTCCCGGGCAATC
>DBGCEW010000089.1:0-3163 GCA_048357495.1 Frisingicoccus sp. | reverse complement strand
GCGAGTACCGAAAATTCCTCCAGATTTCCCACTTCTCCCAGACTGGACTGGCAATAAGGAGACCGGACAACCGCCTGATAAGGAACCTGCAGCTCACCGCCATTACTGATAATACTTATCGTCCCCTCAGACCGGTCCCCCGGATCTGCGTTATCCGTTTTAAATGTAAAATGGATGGTATTATCCGTTCCTATAATATCTGTTTCCTCACAGTGCATCTGCTTGTTGGAAGAAAAGATTTTCGCCCGGACAGGTGTGCCGTTGGTCGAATACACATGGAATTCGCCGCTGAAGCTGTTCCCGGCTTCGACCTCCAGAGAAAGCTTCTCTTCCGATACATGTATATCGGGGCAGCCATATTCAAATATTCCTTTTGATAGTAAATTAATCTTTTCTTTCAATCTTTCTCTCCTGTTTATCATTTGCATTTTTAAATGAAATGTACTAATATAGATTATACCACTACAGGGAATATTGACGCAACCAAAACAATATTTTCCACATCAAAAGCCGCCTCCGGGCGGCCAGTTTATATCAAAGGAGTAATGAACATGACACAGGTATCCGAGCATTTTCACGGCAGTGACCTCGAAAAGATCGAGGAAATTTATCATATTCCAAAAGAAGAAATCACCAGCTTTTCGGCAAATGTCAATCCTATAGGCATTTCACCAAAGCTGCGTAAAACCCTCGCCGAGCACATCGACGACATTACCGGCTATCCGGAGCGGGAATATACCTCCCTGCGCAAATGTATCGGAACCTATGTAAACACAGACTTCAAAAATATTATTGTGGGAAACGGCTCCACCGAACTGATTTCCCTTTTTATTAAAATTCTCCATCCGGAAAAGGCATTGATTTTCGGCCCCTCCTACTCCGAATATGAACGGGAAGTCACCCTGTCCGGAGGCACCTCCCGCTATTACCGTCTGGATGAATCCCGGGGCTTTTCCGTTGATGTGGACCGTCTGGCCGCACAGTTAAATGAAACCATCGATTTGCTGATTATCTGTAACCCGAACAACCCAACATCCACCGCCATCTCCCGAAAGGATATGCGCCGGATTCTGGATACCTGTAAAGAATACGGCATCTACGTGCTGGTGGACGAAACTTATGTCGAGTTTGCCGATGATCTTCAGGATATCACCGCCATACCTCTGACCCGGTGTTATAACAACATCATCATTCTCCGGGGAATTTCCAAATTTTTTGCCGCTCCGGGCCTGCGCCTCGGTTATGCGATCTGTGGCAACCGTGACCTGATCAAGGATGTGGTCGGCCGTCAGGACCCCTGGTCTATTAATACCCTGGCTGCCGTTGCCGGAGAAATCATGTTTACCGATGAAGATTATATCCAGGAAACACGAAGCCTGATTGCCTCTGAACGCAAACGCATCTGCGAAAAACTGGACAGCTTTCAGGGCCTGACCTACTATCCGCCAAAGGCCAATTTCATCCTTCTGAAGATTCTGAAGGGAAACGTCTCCGCCAAAGATGTTTTCGAAGCGGCCATCCGGGAAAAGCTGATGATCCGTGACTGTTCGGACTTTCCGTTTCTGGACAGCCGTTACTTCCGCTTCTGCATTATGATGCCGGAGAAAAACAACGCTCTTTTAGAAGTCATCGAAAATCTTCTTGGCTAAAAAAACACGGATACCACTGCTTTTCACCGCAATGGTATCCGTGTTTTTTTAATACGCCTGCTATTCCTGTCAAACAAATCCTCTGTCTCAGGTTCTCATCGGCGCCAACGCCAAAACAGATTTGAAGATCGTTGGAATATTCACACTCTGTTTATAGGTCATGATCACATGCTTCGAATCCAGACGTTCCCGCATATCCAGTTTTTCTGAAAGTAAATCCCCTTTGCGCCCATATATTGATTTTACAGATAAATCAAATTCTATGTAGTCATTGGAAGAATTCATCCGGAAACGCTGACGCTCATAATCGACCACAACACCGATCGTCCTTAAATTAATCGTAATCTCAAGATAAAGATTGTTCAATAACGGATAGGCACTGTCCTTCAGCCACCGAACATCTCCCCGGAATATTTTCTGGCATTCCTGCAGGGTAATCGGCGCATAATCCTTATAAATAATCTCCGAGCGCCGGCTCTTCCGCTCAATCAGCAGATGCTCCGTATTCCAGTCAACCATAACAATACTGTAAACGTCCTTGTCAAAGGCCGATGTATCCAGCTCTTCCTCCAGATAATTAATTTCGTTATTAAAGTATATTTTACGGATATGGCTGGTTTTACCCAAACGGTTCTCCGGTGTATTCTGAATAGAATCTATCATTCTTTCATAATCTTTCATATCAAGAACATTATTATTTTCATAGTAAACTTCCCTGTCCATAAGCTCTTATCTCCATCCTTTCTGATGTGTCCCCTCACCTTACCTTCTCTTATAATTATATGCGGCACTTGTGAAAAAATGATGTTTAAATACTGAACAATTTCTAAACAGAATAAAAAGAATTTCTTTTAAATAAAAAGGAGCTCCGGCACCATTGTACCGAAGCTCTTTATATCTATGCAGTAAATTAAAGGAAAATGCAATCCTCTTCTTTGAAAGACAGATAAACGTCCGTATTATTTTCAATCAGCGTCGCTTTTTTAAACAACACATCCACGTCAATCTGATTTTCCCCGCACATGACTGCATAGCGGAGGACATTACCATGAGGAAGGCTGACCAAAACCTTGCCTTTCATTGACAGATAACCTTCTTTTTCAACCGGCTGGGATCCGATCTCAACAACCTCCGGACGGAAGGCTACATCTTTGGCATCTTCTTCCCTGCCTGTCAGTTTCTTAAAGGCTTCCATCGGCAGAATATTATAATGGCCGATGAAGGTCGCTGCAAACTTGGATACCGGCTGGGTATACATCTGGGTCGGCGCTGCCGACTGTTCGATCTTCCCTTTATACATCAGGTTGATCACATCCGACATGACCATTGCTTCATCCTGATCGTGGGTAACAAAAATCGCTGTAATATCCATCTCCTTCTGGATACGGCGGATTTCCACCTGAAGGGAATGTCTCAGGAGGGCATCGATTGCGGATAAAGGCTCGTCCAGAAGCAATACCTTCGGATGGGTTACCATAGCTCTGGCCAGGGCCGCACGCTGCTGCTGGCCACCG
>DBGCEW010000088.1:0-11229 GCA_048357495.1 Frisingicoccus sp. | reverse complement strand
CCATATAATAATAACGGACAGAACCGTCCAGGCGGTCAGGGCGAACGCCGTCCATACAATAATAACGGCGGACAGAACCGCCAAGGCGGATACAATAACAACCGGGGCGGCCAGGGTGGAAATCGCGGCGGATATAATAACAACCGAGGTGACGGCAAATTTAATCTGGATTCTGCAATCAGCAAAGAGGTTGTTGTTTCCAAGGATACAAGCCGTGAAAACCGGAGAAACTATAAAGATAAAGAAAAACCGGTGAAGAATGTTACTGATGGAAGAAATAATAAAAAAGGATTCGGAGGCAAGACATTATCTAAAAAATCCAGTCTTCAGCCACCGACACAGAAACCGAAGCCAGTGATTGAAAAGGTTACCAATATTATTCTTCCGGAAGTTGTTACAATTAAAGAACTTGGTGACAAAATGAAAATTTCCGCAGCAGAGATCGTAAAGAAGCTGTTCCTCAGCGGAAAAATGGTTACATTAAATACAGAAATCAGCTATGAAGAAGCCGAAGAAATTGCATTAGAATATGATGTACTCTGTGAGCATGAAATCGTGATCGATCCGATTGAAGAAATTCTCAAAGAGGAAGAGGAAAACGAAGAAGATTTACAGGCAAGACCACCGGTTGTCTGTGTTATGGGTCACGTTGACCATGGAAAAACATCGATTTTGGATGCTATCCGTAATACCCATGTGACCACCGGTGAAGCCGGCGGCATTACACAGCACATCGGTGCTTATGTCGTAGATATTCAGGGACAGAAGATTACCTTCCTCGATACTCCGGGACATGAAGCCTTTACGGCCATGCGTCTGCGTGGTGCCCAGTCTACGGATATTGCCATTCTTGTTGTTGCGGCCGATGATGGCGTGATGCCACAGACCGTTGAAGCCATCAGTCATGCAAAGGCTGCGGGTATCGAAGTGATTGTTGCAATCAATAAAATCGATAAACCAAGTGCGAATGTAGAGCGGGTAAAACAGGAATTAACCGAATATGAACTGATTCCGGAAGACTGGGGCGGTACAACCTTATTTGTTCCTGTGTCTGCACATACAGGTGAAGGTCTTGACGATTTACTGGATTCCATTCTTCTTCAGGCAGAAATGTGTGAATTAAAAGCAAATCCAGACCGGAATGCCCGTGGTCTTGTTATCGAAGCACAGCTGGATAAAGGAAAAGGTCCGGTGGCAACGGTTCTTGTACAGAAGGGAACACTTCATGTCGGCGATGCGCTGGCGATTGGTTCTGCTTTCGGTAAGGTCCGTGCGATGGTGGATGATAAAGGACGCCGTGTAAAAGAAGCAGGACCGTCCATTCCGGTGGAAATCCTCGGATTGAACGATGTGCCGGAAGCCGGTGAAGTATTTATTGCCACAAATACAGAAAAAGAAGCCAGAGTTATTGCTGAAACATTTATTACTCAGAAGAAAGAAAAATTACTGGCAGATACAAAATCCAAACTGTCTCTGGACGGTCTTTTTGACCAGATTCAGGCCGGACAGATTAAGGAACTGAACCTGATTGTCAAAGCCGATGTTCAGGGATCTGTAGAAGCTGTTAAACAGAGTCTTCTGAAACTGTCCAATGACGAAGTAGCCATTAAGATTATTCACGGTGGTGTCGGTGCCATCAATGAATCTGACGTAACGCTGGCATCCACATCCAACGCGATTATCATTGGATTTAATGTGCGTCCGGACAATATGGCAAAGACTGTAGCGGATACAGAAAAAGTGGATATGCGTCTGTACCGGGTTATTTACAATGCCATTGAAGATGTGGAAGCGGCGATGAAGGGAATGCTTGATCCGGAATTCCGTGAAAAGGTGATCGGTCATGCGGAAGTCCGTCAGACCTATAAAGTTTCCGGCGTTGGAACCATTATCGGCGGTTACGTTCTGGACGGTAAAATCGAACGGAATTCCAAAGTGCGTCTGCTTCGTGACAATATCGTTATTTATGAAGGAGAACTGGCATCTCTGAAGCGTTTCAAGGATGATGTCAAGGAAGTTGCTGCCGGCTATGAGTGCGGTATGTCTCTTGAAAAATTCAATGATATTAAAGAAGGCGACCAGTTAGAAGTATTCATTATGGAAGAAATTCCAAGATAGAGAGGAATTTTATGAGAAAAAACAGTATAAAGAATACCCGAATCAACGGAGAAGTCCAGCGGGAGCTGAGCCGGATTATTTCCCGGGAAATTAAGGATCCGCGGATTTCTTCTCTGACATCGGTTGTTGCTGTGGAAGTTGCTCCGGACTTAAAGAGCTGCAAGGCATACATCAGTGTTCTTGGGGACGAAGCTGTCCAGAAGGCCACTCTGGAGGGACTGAACAGCGCTATGGGCTATATTCGGAAGGAACTGGCACATTCCATCAATTTACGGAATACACCGGCAATAACATTTATTATGGACCAGTCCATTGAGTACGGTGTCAATATGTCAAAGAAAATTTCAGAAGTGAATAAAGATATCAACAGTGATTTGAATGGGGAAGAGGATGAATAATGAGCTTTCTTGAAGATCAAATCGTGCAAAGCAAAACCGTTGCCATTACCGGCCATACACGGCCGGACGGCGACAGTGTCGGTGCATGCATGGGACTTTATAATTATATTGTTGAAAATTATCCTGAGATTCAGGTGGATGTTTTTCTCGAACCAATTGCTGAAAGCTATAAATTGGTAAAGCGGACCGATGAAATCCGGCAGCCGGAGGCACATCCGGCGGTTTATGATCTGCTCGTCTGTCTGGATAACAGCCAGAAGGACCGGATAACAAAGGGGATGGAACCCTACTTTGATGCTGCAGTGGTGACAGTCAATGTGGATCATCATATAAGCAATACAGCCTTTGCCCAGGTAAATCACGTGGTTGCAGAGGCCAGTTCCGCCAGTGAAGTCCTTTTTGATCTGCTGGATCCCGAAAAAATCCCTCTGTCTGCGGCAGAAGCCATTTACATGGGAATTATCTGCGATTCCGGTGTTTTTAAATATTCCAGTACATCGGAGCATACCATGCAGATTGCGGGACGGCTGATGAGCCTTGGTGTGGACAGCGGCCGTTGGATCGATGAAGTCTTCTATGAACGGACCCATGTACAGGCAAGACTTTTGGGACAGGCGCTTTTAAACAGTGTTTGTCTTTTTGAGGGCCGCTGCATTTATACGGTAGTTACCCGGGAAATGTTCAAAGCGTTTCAGGCCGGACCGGATGATCTGGAAGGCATTGTGGAACAGCTCCGTCTGACAAAGGGAATCGAAGCGGCGATTCTTATTTCCGAAACAGAAGAGGGAACAAGCAAATTCAGTTTCCGCTCCAAACGGTATATGGATGTGAATAAAATTGCATCCCTTTGCGGCGGCGGCGGACATATCCGGGCAGCGGGCTGTACCGTTCAGGGGGACTGGAAAGAAAGTCTTAATATATTTTTAGAAGCGATTGAAGGACAGTTGATGGCTGATGTATAATGGAATTATAAATATTTACAAAGAAGCGGGCTATACCTCCCATGATGTGGTGGCAAAGCTTCGAGGCATATTAAAACAGAAAAAAATCGGGCATACGGGGACACTGGATCCGGAGGCCACAGGGGTTTTGCCGGTTTGTCTTGGGAAAGGAACAAAGGTTTGCGAACTGCTCACAGACAAGGATAAAGTCTATGAGACTGTTATGTGTCTTGGTGTTGTCACAGATACTCAGGATATGACAGGAACCGTTTTGAAACAGACACCTGTCCGGGCCGGCAGAGAAGAGATAGAGGCTGTGTTAGATCAGTTTCGGGGGGAATACGATCAGATTCCGCCAATGTATTCGGCTCTGAAGGTTCAGGGAAAAAAACTGTATGAGTTGGCCAGAGAGGGAAAAGTCATCGAAAGAAAAGCCCGGAGAATCCAAATTTTCGGTCTGGATCTGCTGGAAATCGAACCGGACGGCATGCATGTACATATGCGCATACACTGTTCCAAGGGGACTTATATACGGACCCTATGTCATGATATTGGTGAAAAACTGGGCTGCGGTGCGGCGATGGAAAAACTCATCCGTACCCGGGTCGGGATTTTTGGGATCGATGATGCCATGACTCTGGAAGAAGTTGAGGCCTGTGTCCGGGAAAATGTCATTGATGAAAAGATACGTCCGATTGACAGCCTTTTTAAAAGCTGGCCGTCGGCCAGGGTAAAGCCGGAATGGGATAAGCTTCTTTATAACGGCAATATGCTGGAAGGGACAGATTTAGAGCCGGATCCGGAAAATGCCGGAAAATCCGGTGAAAAGTACCGGATCTATGACAGTCATGGAAAGTTTTGTGCGATTTATGTCTATGACAGAAAACACCGGAAATTTAAAAATGAAAAAATGTTTGTGTAATCAGTAGGAGATTAGACATGATATATATTACAGGAACCAGAGATATACATTTGGAAAATACAGCGATAGCCCTTGGAAAGTTTGACGGACTTCATCGGGGACACCAGATTTTAATTGAGAAAATTAAACAGTATAAGTCCAGAGGATTAAAAGCGGTGATGTTTACTTTTGATTTTCATCCGGCGTCATTTCTTCAGAATAAACCGCTGGAATTGATTTTTACCCGGGAAGAACGGGTGAAATGGGCTGAAAAGATGGGAATCGATGTACTGATTGAATTTCCCTTTACGAAAGAAACTTCGGGTATGGAAGCGGAGGATTTCGTTAAGGAAATTCTTGTGAAAGACATCGGTGCAAAGATGATTGTGGCCGGAAGTGATTTTCATTTCGGACATAAACGTCATGGCAATGTGGAGATGCTTCAGCGTCTTGGCAAGGATATGGGATTTGAAGTGGATGTCTGTCATAAACTTCAGATTGAAGCGCCGGTATATGAGGATGGAATTTTTACCGGACGGAAAGAAATGCGGGATGTGAGCAGCACCCTGATCCGTGAGGCGATTCGCCGCGGAGATATGGAATTTGCGGCCGAAATGCTTGGAACGCCGTTTTCTGTCGGCGGTGAAGTCATTCACGGACGGAAGCTCGGGCGCACCCTGGGGATGCCGACAGCCAATGTGGCTCCGCCGGTGCATAAAATTATGCCGCCGAATGGCGTATATTCTTCACGAACCCTGGTTGGCGCTTATGAATATCATTCTGTGACAAATATCGGTTTTAATCCGACAGTGGCGGATAATAACAGCAAACGGATGGAAACCTATGTTTATGATTTTTCCGGAAGTCTTTACGGACAGGAAATCGAAGTGCAGCTTTTTCGGTTTGAGCGCCCCGAGATGAAATTTGAGAGTGTCGAGGCATTGAAAAATCAGATTCATTTGGACAAAGCAAAGTCTATGGAATATTTCGGAACACATTACCGCATTTAAAAATATATAAATGAATATTCAGGAGGTAAAAAAGATGAAAGTAGGATTTGGATGTGATCATACAGCCGTTGAACTGAAAAATACGTTAATGGAACATTTGACAGAAAAAGGATATGAATGTGTAGATTTCGGCGCATTTGATCCGAATGTTAAGGTCAATTATCCGGAACCGGGCTTAAAAGTGGCGGAAGCCATTATGGGCGGAGTTGTGGAAAAAGGTGTACTGATCTGCGGAACAGGTATTGGTATTTCTCTGGCAGCAAATAAAGTTCCGGGAATCCGGGCAGCTGTGTGCAGCGAGCCTTATTCTGCACGTCTGACGGTTCAGCACAATAATTCCAATATTATTGCTATGGGCGCTCGCGTTGTTGGTCCGGAACTTGCAAAGATGATCGTGGACGAATTCTTTGGTGCTGAGTTTGAAGGCGGCAGACACGCTGCCCGTGTGGATATGATTTCAGATATTGAAAAGAAATACGGCGCTCAGTGGCATGAATAAGTATTATATTGGTGTTGAAATCGGCGGTACGAAGCAGCAGATTGCGGTAGGTCTTTCGGACGGGTCTATTATTGACAGCCGTCAGGTAAAGCTTGTATATCGGCGGGGGGCTGAGGACATTCTCCAATGGCTTTCCGAAAATATCCGGGAGTTTTTATCGATGGAGGCCTATGCCGGAAAGGTTCAGGGAATCGGCGTCGGCTTTGGCGGTCCTCTTGAAACGTCTACAGGCCGGGTGCTTTCTTCATTGCAGGTGCCGGGATGGAAGGATTTTGAGTTAAAGAGCTGGTTTGAGGCACAGTTTGGATTACCGGTGATCATCGTTAATGATACGGTGACCGGAGGTTTTGCGGAGCTTTATAAAGGGGCCGGAAAGGGCTCTCAGAATTTCTTTTATACCAATATTGGAACCGGAATCGGCGGCGGTCTGTACATTCACCGGAAATATTATGACGGCAGCGGTTTTGGCGCTTCTTATCTTGGAAATATGTTTGTTCCGGACTGGACATCGGATATTCCGGGAGCCTATACACGGACAGAACTGATCTGCTCCGGCAGAAATATTGAAAACCGTTTGAGACAGGATGGATATATTCCGAAAGATTCGGTGCTGGCTTCCTGTCATGGCGGAAATCCGGGGCAGATAACCTGCAGGGACCTGGCGGATGCCGTTCGTGCAGGCGACCGTTTTGCGGAAGAAGAGCTGGACCGGATTGCCCGGACATTTTCATTGGCCCTTGCCAACATTCTGGCTTCCCAGGGTGTGGATACGATTGTCGTTGGCGGTGGTGTGGCAAACATGGGGGATATCCTGTTTGACCGAATCCGTAAGTTTACGGCGGATATGGCATTTATTGCAAATAAAGAGCATTATCAGATTTTGCAGAGTCATTTTTTGGATGAAGCAGTGCTTGTCGGAGCATTACTTGTGGCTTCCGGAAAGTATATAGAAATTTAAAAAATTCATTTGAAAAACAAAGAGATTTGTAGTATAATAACAGACGTTCTGAATATATTCTGAACGTCTGTCTTATGGAGACGTACCGAAGAGGCCATAACGGGACTGACTCGAAATCAGTTTGTCGGGTTACCGGCACATGGGTTCGAATCCCATCGTCTCCGCTTAATAGGCGGTACTTAGTTTTTGAAGCTGGGTGCCGTTTATTTTTTTGTGCGGATACCAATGTCATGGATACTTGTTTCGCTATAGATGGTACTCGGAAATTAACTGTTCAAAGATGTGGACATGAAGCTTTTCATCCAGAATAATGCGTTCAAGGTTTTCAGCCACACAGGAATCCCGAACCCGGTAAAGCTGGTTTTCGTATTTATTAATGGCCGCCATTTCACCATCAAGAGCGTGATGCATTAGATGGCTTAACTCAGTTGGATATTGATTGAAGGATGGAGACCAGTAAATTTTCCGGTTCCGGTTGACAAACCAAAGCCGTGGATTTTCACCGAGCTGCAGGGCAATTTTTCCGAAAATTTCCAGATGATGCATCTCGACAATACTTATCTGATGAAAGGCATTGCGGATTTCTTCGTATGCTTCGTTTATAATCAGATGATTATAGAAATAAAGGCTGACAGCGGAGATTTCCGAGTTGACACCGCCAAGATTGTCCAGCATCCAGCGGGCGCAGGGGATATTCTGGTTTTGAATACGAATTTCCGGGTAAGGCTTGTCGGCAAAAAAAGTGAACTTTGAATGATCGGGCATAATACACTCCTTAAATATAATCTGTGATAAATACTATGTGGATTGGAAATCAAATAGAATAAAAAGGACAAAATCTATGGACGGGATTCCCTGGTCCAATTATAATAGACTTAGAATATAAAAATAGGAGTCGATGGATTTGAATTCAAAAGAAAACAAAGGAAATGATTTACGGATTCGCCGGGCTGTGCCGGAGGATCTGGAGGGGGTAACGATGGTGGAAGCCGCTGCCTTCCCGGTGGAAGAGGCGGCAACAGAAGCCTCTTTTAAATGGCGTCTGGAACATTTGGGAGAAAGCTTTTTTGTGGCAGAACTTCCGGATGCACAGGGAATTTATCATATTATCGGTCTGATTGATGCCCGGCCGACGGACGGTGAGCGTCTGACGGACCCGCTTTTTGAGAATGGAGGCCCGGTTGCCGGAGAAAATCAGGCCATTATGGGCCTGGCAGTCATGCCGGAATATCAGGCGATGGGGATTGGAAGCCGCTTAATGGGAGATTTTATCAATGAAATGAAAGTTTCCGGTTATAAGCATATCCTCCTGACATGTAAGGCGGAAAAAATCACATATTACGAGCGTTTCGGTTATGAAAACCTCGGAATTTCAGCCTCTGTTCACGGTGGCGCACGATGGTATGATATGATTCGCAAAGTCTGAAAAGAGGATGGTGGAAAGGATGGATATACATCTTCATTACAGAGAAAAGGGCACAGGCTATCCTTTAATTTTACTGCATGGTAACGGTGAAGACGGCAGTTATTTTATACATCAGATGCAATATTTTTCCAGAGCTTACCGGGTGATTGCAGTGGATACACGGGGCCATGGACAGTCTCCTCGGGGGAGTGAGCCGCTGACACTGAAACAGTTTGCAAAGGATTTACGGGAATTCATGGATGAAATGCATATTGACAGGGCCCATATCCTCGGATTTTCAGATGGGGCGAATATTGCGATGCTTTTCGCATTAAAATATCCGGAACGGGTGAGCAGACTGATTCTAAATGGCGGCAATCTCAATCCCTCCGGTGTGAAGCTGTGGTTTCAGCTGCCGACAGAAATCAGTTTTTGGATAACATCGAATTTGGCATATAAAAGTTTTCGTGCAAAATGTAAGGCGGAAATTTTGGGGCTGATGGTAAAGGAACCCCGGATTTCCCCGGAAAGCTTACAGAGGCTGACGATGAAAACACTGGTTATTGCCGGAAGGGCGGATATGATTAAAGAGGATCATACACGGCTTATTTATGAGAATTTGCCCGATGGGAAACTGGAATTGATTCCGGGGGATCATTTTATAGCGAAAAAAAATGCGTCTGCTTTTAACAGGGCAGTGGCACAATTTTTGTCCAATTGAATTTGAAGGAGTTAAAAGGCGGTCTTCTTTTTAGGAGAACCGCCTTTTGAAAATCAGGACTGATTTTTCCGGTAAAGGACGTAAGAATAGATATACAGAACAGCAACGGAGCCTAAAATTACCGGAACCAGAATTCCGTGGGCAAAGAGCTCGCTGCCGAAGAAGGCGGACAGAATGAAAAGCACACCCATGATGCAGAAAAGAATGCCGCCAAATTTGTGGGTTTTCCGCCATACATCCGGATTTTCCAGAGTCCACGGTGTTTTGATACCGAAAAAATAGGTCGGACGTATCTGAGGCATTGTATTTCCAAGAGCGATAAACAAAATGCCGATGCCTGCCGGAATCAGTGTCTGGATATTGACATTATAGCCGAGACCGGCGAAGGCGCTTAACCAGCTGCAGGCGATGAGCAGCAGCGTAACGCCGATGCTGACGATATTGTATGCCTTAGGGTGTTTGCGGTAATTGGCCCTTCGGGGGTCCATGTAGGGCGTTGCTTTCATAATAAGAACAATCAATACAGGGAGTGAAGCAAGAACTAAATCCATGTATTTTTCGCCCCAGCTGCTCACAGAGCCGTCAGAGCTCCATTGAATGGGAATCTGTTCCGGAAGCATCGGGTAGATGAATATGTGACCGATCAATGAGACAATGGCAATGGAAAGAAGGATAATGGTTTTTTTATCAAGTAATTTTTTCATGTTCAGTTCTCCTTATCTGTTTCAATAGTGTCAGGGATATCCATCTGGCGGAAATCAAAAAACCAGCGGATCAGATCCTGAAAAACGGTGACATTCAGGCTGTAAATAATATTTTGGCCCTGACGTTCATCCAGAACGAGGCCGCTGGATTTTAAAACATTCAGATGATGGCTGATGGATGGTTTTGTCATATCAAAGTATTTGGCAATTTCCCCGGCGGACATTTCTTTTTCCTGTAGAAGCTTCAGGATACGCCGTCGGGTTGGATCGGCGAGAGCCTTAAAAGCGTCGTTCATAGACAACTCTCCTTATATATGTTTAATGTGTATTTATGAATTCTGCGATATCGGTCATAACCTGAGCATCAACGGTTTGTTTTTTCAGATAAACCGCATTGGCATTGGCCCGTTCCCCCGGCATAAATAAATGGGTAAGTCCGGCATAGGATTGGAATGACCAGTTTTCTTTATTTTGGAAGGTATCTTTCCAGAGCCGGAAATCTTCCATAGTTACCTGATAATCTTCCTCACCCTGAAGGACGAAGCACGGGACGGAAATATCTGCGGCGGCCTGAAGGGGATCGTAGGCGAGCAAATCTTTCCAGTAATGGGCATAGGCCCCCATGAGGACTTCGGAGTCTTCCAGTGTTCGGATATTGTCCAGCATATCAAGCTGGGCATAGACCTCTTCCTTTTGGGCTTTTTGGGTATCTGTGAGAACCGGAGTGAAGGAATATAAAAAGTCATATTGTTCCCGCATGATTTCTGCAAGATTTCTGGCAGGTGCTGCCAGGAAAATATAACCGGCCGCAGTGTTTTCTGAAGAGGTAAGGGCGTTGTGGATTCTTGGGAGGGCCTGACCGCCGAGACTGTGACCAAGGACAAAGATACGGTCTGCATCAATTTCTTCCCGGCTTTTCAGAAGGCCAACCGCCTCTGCCGCGTCGATGACCGTTTCTTCGTCCAGTGTCAGAGTCATATCGGCAGCCATATCCTTACCATAAACATAGGTACGTTTATCATACCGGTATACAGCGATGCCTTTTTGAGCCAGATTTTGAGCCAGATCTTTAAAGGGCTTATTTTCATAAATCGTTTCATCCCGGTCATTGGGGCCGGAACCATGTACAAGAATTACCGCCGGAAAGGGACCATTGCCTTCGGGGAGGGTAAGGGTTCCGGGAAGGGACCAATCTTCGTGGTCAGCCACAGGAAGGGCCAGATCTGTTTCTTGCAGGCCCTCGGGCAATGTGCCGGAGGCGGTTTCGGCAGCCGTTTCTGTGGCACTTTCGGTTTCCGGGGCGCCATGGGTGGAGGCGATAGTCTCCGGCGTTTTACTGCCGCAGGCTGTCAGGCCGATCATAAGAAAAAGGGTAAAAAATACAGAGACGACAGTTTTTTTCATAAAGCGCATTCCTTTCTGATTTGTAATTGATTAGATATTTAGAAAATTATCTAAATATCTAAGTTCATCATACCACCTGCATGAGAAATGTCAACAAGAAAAAAGGCTATCATTCCACTTTTTAGAATGATAGCCTTTTATAGGTGTGCGCCTGGCGGCGCACGTTTCTA
>DBGCEW010000087.1:0-5513 GCA_048357495.1 Frisingicoccus sp. | reverse complement strand
ATGTGCATCCATCCATGCTCCCCGATTTTTCAGGTAACTGATCATCCACTCATTCGCCGCCTCATAACTGGACGGATTGACATCCTCCACATCCAGTCCACTGTCTGCATCCGGTATACGCCGTGAATTTACCGGCATTTGTGTCCAGTCAAAGGTATAACCCCAAAGGGAAAAATTCCGGTCAACCGCTGTGCCAAGCCAGGATTCCGTATCATAAATATAGGAAATCAGATAATCCTCAGCCAAAATTCCCTGACGCAGTTCTTTATACCGTTGAATCACTTTTTTAACAAACCGTTCGCTTTTCATCAATTGACTGTACATGCCTCTGTCCGCCAGAATAAATCCTCTCGAAGATGTCATCCGAAAAAAATTATCCAACACGTTGTTATAGTCCCACACCGGCCCGATATGCAGTTTTCCCCGGACATCCTTATAAAAATAAGTGGAACGGCTATAAGCATCCGTATTCCCCAGAAACTCCTGTAAAATAAAATAATCCACAAAGGAATCCTCATCAAGATAGGGGATATAAAAATCTTCGTCATTTCCCGCTTCCCAGGAAAAAATAGCCGATTCAATTTCACTCAGATCCTGACATATATAATTTTTAACATCTTCTGTCAAATATTTCTCTCCCGGATAAGCGACTTCATATCCGCCTCCGGGTTCAATACGTTTTGTATAAAAAGAAAAATTTTCTATTTCTTTTCCCTTTTCCGGCTTTTCTATATGAACCACATAACTCATAACCGGATCTCCCGCTTCGTATTTCGTAAGATTCAGCCGTTCTTCAGATACCTCAATGGTCTCCATCAACACATAAAGCCCCTTGTATTCTCCATTTACCGTCAGTTCACAAAACCTGACCTCCGGCGCATCCCCCATAATCCGGTCAGAAATATTCATCCACATATAATTCCGGATCAGCGTTTTATCCAGAAAGGGGCCATGCAGCACCCAACTGGAGGATTCAGCCATACCAAGCAGTGATTCTTTATTTTTTTGTTCCCCATCTCCATTTTCAATAAGCTCTATCCGATAATTTTTCTTATCAAAACCTCTCGAAGAATTTCCCCGGATATGAATTAAAACATCGGAAACCACATCCGGCATATCCGACATCTGATGCCAGATACCGTCTGCAGAACGGACTTCCATCCCGGCAACAATATTTTCTTCGCCGGAGGCCGTCTTCTCCGCTCCGACAATGACATTTTCACTGTCATAAATCGCATTTCCCGGAATCGTTTCTCCCCGGGTATCAATGGATATAATCGGCAGATGAGTGACAAGTCCGTCGCTTTCCGGTTTTTCCCCCAGAGCCATTTCATCCGGTTCGGACAAATGCTGCTCATACCGGACATTTTTTTTGCCGCCGTCAATCTGTGTCAATAAAACAGCAATGACAACCATGGCGACTGCCGTTCCAAAAAAGATTACTTTATTTGACCTCAATTTCATCACCCGCTGATTTCATCGCTCTGTGCAACAATATTGACGTATTCCACGCCGCCGAGCTTATAAAGGCAGTCGGTAATACTCTGTTCTTTCTTATACCCTTCCATATAGACACTGCGGGACATTTCATAAATAAGTTCTACCGTATCCGGTGTGGTGTTTTTTACTTTTAATACCGGTTTTCCATTAAAATACCGGAAAATCTCCCCTTCAATATCGATCTGATTGCTGTTTGCTCCACGGACAATCAAAAGCATCCGGTTTTCGTTCCGAACCCGTCCGAAAAGAAGCAATACAACAAATACTACAGCAGAACCGACAGCTGCCACAAGATAATCTCCGACACCGCAGCAGATACCGACAATAATCGTCCAGAAAATATAGGTCGTATCTCTGGAATCTTTAATCGCTGTACGGAAACGGACAATGGACAGGGCACCGACCATACCTAATGACAACGCCACATTGTTCCCGATAACTGTCATTACTGTACTTGTCAGTATTGTCAGCGTAACCAGTGAAACGTTAAATTTTTTACTGTAGCTTGTTCCCGAATGGGTATACCAATAGGAAATATAAATTGCGAAACTTAATATCGCTGCTGCAACAATATGTAAAATAATATCCTCGGTTGCAAGCGTTCCGCCTTCTTCTAAAATTGTACGCAGATATTCTTTCATCTCTGTGTTTCCCTTCTTCTTTTTTATTCTAAAATGTATAATGCATGCTGACACCCCGTGCCAGACAATACTTGCTGACAGCGGTTTCTCCGCTGCCGGAATTTTTTAATATATCTTTAATATAACTCAGCAGAAAACCATTAAACTTCACTTCCATAACAGCCAGATAAGGATTCATCACGCTGTACTGAAGAAGCTCCCGGGAAAAAATGTCGTAATTGCTTTCCGTCCCGATGATATGGTGATCAAATGTGACACGGATCGCATTTTCTTTTGCCACAAAAGCCTTTCGCTTATATTCCACCACCGTTTTCGGCACATAACAGAGTTCGTTCATCAGAGCAAAACATTCCGCTGCAAAGGGATCACTGTATTTTAAAAGCACGCTGTAGTCCCGTTGGATCAGCCGTTTTGCATCTTCTCTATCCATACGCAGTGAGCGTTTTTTCTGCAGCATTCCCTGCTTCTGTTTCATCTCCAACATGGCAAATGGCGTGGAAGCCCCGTAATTTCTTAAACGGATCTTTCTTCTCAGTTCCACACCATCTTCCTTTTCGACATAATCCTTTTCATAAACCGTATCAAAATAAAGGGAACGAATATTATAACCTTCCCCCTGATTATGCTCATCCCCATGCATGACCTGACTGACTTTATGACTCAGTTCATAATACTGGTCCAAGGATATCAGGAACTTTTTTTCCTGTCTGAGCACTTCATTCATAACATACCTCCATTCTTCCTTTCTTCTTCGCAAAAAACAATCCGGAGCACGCTGTTTCTGTGTTCCAGATTATTTTTTTGAAAAAATATGTTTAATAAATACATACATAACTATGGCAAATGCCATAATGTACCCAAAAGCTCCCAGTGCTGGAATACCCCAGATCTTTGGTTTCATATCCGTTGTGCATATAATACTGGAGCTGATCAGCAAAGCCATCACCCAAAGTCCCATCACAACATTTCGTATCAGCCGCCGCAAAAGCCGTTCCAGCTCCGGAGCCGCATATAAATCCAGATTTACCCGGGTCTGCCCTTTCATATAGCCATGAAGGGCATCTGCCATCAGTCCCGGAATATCCATCGCTTTATGCAGTGACCGGTAAAGACTCTGTCCACTGTTTTTCAATTCTTTTTTCAGATTTTTCTCCTTAAAAAAGCCGCCGGCCATATGTTTTGAAGCAATTTCAACCATATTGATTTCCGGAGAAATGTCCGCAAGAACTCCCTCCATATGGGTCAGTCCCCGGGCAAGCATAGTCAGACCATGGGGCATGATGATTTTATTTTCCTTCATCACTTCCATAAGGTTCATCATAACCTCTGCCACATCGATACTTCCTATGTCCACCGTTCCATATTTACTGAGCAGTGTACTGATGCCTTCATAAAGGCTTCTCTGATCCGGTTTGTCATGAAACTCGCCAAGGGCCAGCACCGCCTCCTGAATGATTCCCGCATCATTGACAGCCACTCCCTGAACTGCTTTGCCGACCAGATCCCGGTCCCGTTCCGAAAGCCGCCCCATCATTCCCATATCCATCCAGATAATTTTGCCATCCCGGACCTTCACATTTCCCGGATGGGGATCCGCATGGAAGAAGCCATCATCCATCACCTGTTTAATATAATTATCGACCAGCTTACTGCCCACTTCTTTAAGGTCATAGCCGTTTTCCAGAAGCGCCTCCTTATCATCAATACAAAAACCATCCACATATTCCATCACAAGCACATGAATCGTTGAATATTCCTGATAAAGCTTCGGCACACCGACAAAGGCTACCAACTGGTTTCTTTTTGCAAACTCCTCCATATTTCCCGCTTCGGTAATAAAATTCATCTCTTCACGGGCCACATTCCACAGCTCGTCCAGAACCATGTCCAGGTCCACAATGCCCTTAAGGCTGACCGGCGGCAGTAACTTCACCGCTTTATGGAGAAGCGCAATATCCCGGGCCATGGTTTCATAGATGCCCTTTCTCTGAACCTTAATAACCACCGGATCGCCGTCTTTTAAAACTGCCTTATGCACCTGGGCAATGGACGCCGCCCCTAGGGGTACCGGCTCAATGTTTTCAAAAATTTCCTGCCACATACATCCATAGGAGCTTTCAAGAACCTCTGCCACTTCTTCAAAAGGCATCGGGGTCACTTCAGACCGCAGACGCATCAGTTCGTCACAATAACGTTTTGGAAGAATATCCGAATGCATGGACATAATCTGACCGATTTTTATAAAAGTGGGTCCCAGATCTTCCAGAATCAGACGAAGCTTTTCCGGCGTAACGCCCCGGGTAATTCCATGCTTATGCAAAACCGCCGTAATCTCTTTCAGACGGCCCCCATAGGCTTTTGATTCCGGCTTACTCATCCGCCTCTGCTTCCTCCGTTTCTGCCGCTTCCCCATCCGCTTCCATATCAATAATCTCTTCCGCTTCAACGGTCTCTGCACTTTCCATCGTCCGGATTCTTTCCTTTAATGCCTCAAGCTGTTCCGGTGTCATCTTCTCTAAAAGCTCATCCAGCTCCTGGGGTGAAGATGCTTTAACGGAAACATTTACATTTTCTTTGACTGTTTTTTTTATATTATGTTTCAGCTCTTCATTGAGGACTTTCCCCTGCTCTACCGTCAGTTCGCCCTTCTTAACCATCTCACTCAGTAAATCCCTGGACTTTTCCGTGGTCATAGCCACTGCCCCAATGCCTGCCAATAAAACTTTTTTTACATTTTCTCCTAAACCATCCATGATACATCTCTCCTTATTATATAAAATAAATCTGTCAACAGCCAAAAAATTCAAAGACCTCCGGAACAAAGAGGATAAGACCGGTTATTGCCGCCATGACCGCCGCGATAAGTACCGCACCGGCAGCCGTATCCTTCGCAATTTGGGCCAGCGGCTTTCTCTCCTCGGTTACAAGATCAACCACCGCTTCCACCGCCGTATTTACCAGTTCCAGCGCCATAATCAGACCAAAGAGAATCAAACAGATACACCACTTATATGCCGGCAGCCTTAAAATGATTCCGGCAATAATAACCAGCACCATCGCCATACAGTGAATCTTCATATTCCGTTCTTTTTTAATCCCGGTAAAAATTCCCTCAAAGGCATATCCGAAACTTTTATACAGGGGATTTTTCTTCTGTTCATTCATCCAGTTCACCTTCTCACATACCTATTATAACAAAAAATTTCTAAAACGGATATATTTTTTAAATTTTTAAATATATACATACTAAATTTTTTGTTTAATTGTCGAAAACATATTGCAATATGCGTCCAACCATGTATAATAGAAATCGTTTGATTTTATACACTTAAAAGTTTAATGATACAAAACAGGTGATAACTTATGGATATT
>DBGCEW010000086.1:0-8741 GCA_048357495.1 Frisingicoccus sp. | reverse complement strand
AAATAGGACTATTTCTCACAACATGACTTATCTTTTGTTTCATGCGTTTTATTTGCATTTATCAGTAAATCGAGACTCTGTTTAGCAAAGGCTGTTCCCTTCTCAGAAATAGAATAGTGCATCCACTTTCCTTCCTTGCGTCCATTCACAATTCTGGCATCACACAGTATCTTCATATGGTGTGACATGGTGGGCTGCGTTATATCAATTTCTTCTAATAAACGACATGCACATTTCTCACCGGTTGATAATAACTGCAAAATTTTGATTCTGTTTTCATCCCCTAACGCCTTGAATATTGTTGCAGTTTCCTTTGTATCTAGTTCCACAGATTCACCTCCTATAGATAAATACCTATGTGTTATTATATGCAACACATAGATATTTGTCAATGTATAAAAGCAAGCCACATCGCCGCCGAAACAGCTAAATCAATATCACTTCGTTCCCTATAATCTCCCCGGGCTCTGGAGCCAAATAAACCTGTCAGCCTTTTTATCATTTATATCCGTATGTTTATCATACCATAGAATTCATCCCGATTCCCCTCTTGCCCCACCCATGATAAAAATATCCCTTACCAAAAACAATCTGCAGGCCGATGGGCCGAAGCCGTTTTGGGTAAGGGATATTTTTTAACTTTTTTAAATTTCATAACCACTTTTCTTCTATTGTCATTTTAAGTTCTTCAAACATCTTATAATATTGTTTTTTCGCACCATCAATAATATCCAATGCAACAGCTTTATTATAAGCATGGGACACATTATTCCGTGCTGCAAGCCCAGTCATCCAAAGCTTTTCATCCGTTATCATCCCTGCCTGATATGCCGTCTTTAATATCTGCCGCGGCGATCCAGTCTGTCCGGCTGCGAATCCATCCCGTTCCAGAATTTCTTTCATGGCTTTCCATGCCTGCTCGAAACATATTTCGTACAATCCCACCAAACCCGTCATCTCTACATTCCCATAAGGCTCTTCATAATTATATATATCTTTCAGATTTGCAAATGCATTACAAAAATTCTCAAATTTTTTCATAAATTGTTATTCCCTCTCTTCTAATCGATGCCAATAGCTCTTTCTGGACCGCTCCGTCCAGATTCACAATATCATATTTCAGCAAAGTCGAAGTTTCTTCATCCACATCCAAAGAAAAGCAAGCCACATCGCCGCCGGAAACAGCTAAATCAATATCACTTCGTTCCCTATAATCTCCCCGGGCTCTGGAGCCAAATAAAACAACCCGTTCCACCCCATAGCTTTTCGCTATCTGACGGATTTCATCAATAACTATCTGACGAATTCCTGTATTTTTATATCTGCGATCCATATCCGCTGTTTCCCTCTGCATCTCCTGTCCCACCTGTCAGCCTTTTTATCATTTATATCCGTATGCTTATCATACCATACACGCAGATGAATAACCACCACAAACTTCCCCGCTCCGGTTTTCTTCATATGCCTCCGACCACACCATAGAATTCATCCCGCTTCCTCTCCTGCCCCACCCATGATAAAAAATATCCCTTACCAAAAACAATCTGCAGGCCGATGGGCCGAAGCCGTTTTAGGTAAGGGATATTTTTTAATGATTAATATATGAAAGGAATTCCAGCTTCCTCCACACTGGCCGTCACTTTGGTTACCGGACCAAAGACTTCCCCGTCGCCCTGAATGAGTTTGGGTCTGGAAGACAAAATTTCTGCTTTTTTACAGGTAAACATATGAATACCTTCGACACCGACATGTTTTCCGGCCAATGCCTTCGGCAAAAGCAGAAAACGTTTATATATCGGAAGATTTGCCGCAACACACAGATGAAGCCTTCCGTCATCCACCCGGGCCTCCGGTGCAAATTTAAAACCGCCGCCCTCATAAGGGCCATTCATGCCGCAGGCAAAAAGTACATTAGAAAATGTATAAACTTCTTTACCATCCAGGCGGATTTTCATCCGGTCACAGGAACTGGTAATCAGAAGCTTTAAGGCAATACCGGCATAGGTGAATTTCCCGAGACCGAGGCGGTTAAAAAACGCTTTAAAACGCAGGTGATTCGCTCCATAACAAACAGCCGCATCAAAACCGATGCCCATGCTTTCACCAAAATGACGGACTCTGCCATCGAATTCCAGCCTTCCCGAATGAAGATATATACAGCGTTCCGGCACCAGTATCCGGTTTAAAGCCTTTCTCCAGTCCGTTGAAATGCCAAGTCCCCGGGCAAAATCATTGCCGGAACCGACAGGAATGTAGCCAAAGGTAATTTCCGGATGGTCAAAAATACCGCCCATAACCTCGGAAACCGTTCCATCGCCGCCAATAGCCACAATGATCTTATCATTCCCTTCACTTTCCGCTGCCTTCCGGGCCAGAAGCCCTGCCTCCCCCTGACTTTTCGTAAAAAAAACCTGGTAGGATATCCGGCGTTTATGAAGCACTCTTTCGATTTTTTCCCAGATAAGCTTCCCTTTACCTGATTGGGCCTTTGGGTTCACAATAAAATAATACATACCTATCTCACCTTTATCTTTTGTTCATCTAGCCGATTTTCAGATCAAAAATCGACAGCTGGTTACTCTCCGGCAGATTGCCGAGCAGCCCCATTTCTCCCATGACATCCAATGTTGTCCGGCTGACCTTGGCCCGCTGCTGGATGTCGTCTTTGGACATAAAAGGTTCGCCCTTAGCTGCAATTTCCAGCGCTTCTGCCGCAATACCTCCCATGCCTTCAATGGATGAAAACGGCGGCAGCAGCTTATCCCCGACAATACGGAATTTAACAGCCTCGGACTTATAGATATCAATTGGAAGGAAATCAAAGCCTCTCGCATAAAATTCCTGCACGATTTTCATATCCCTGAGGGTATCCTTTTCTTTTGCCGTCAGATTCGGATTGGATTTGTAGATTTTCAAATGGCGCTCCAGTTCTTCTTTTCCACGGCACATCATGGCATAATCAAAGGCCGTGGCCCGGATGGTAAAGAACGCCGCATAATAGGCCAGCGGATAGTGGATTTTAAACCATGCAATGCGAAATCCCATCATAACATAGGCCACCGCATGGGCTTTCGGGAACATATATTTAATCTTTTTGCAGGACCAGATGTACCAGTCCGGCACATCATGCTCCTTCATGATCTTCTCCCACTCCGGTGTCAGTCCCTTCCCTTTACGCACACTTTCCATAATTTTAAAGGACTGCTCCGATTCCACCCCTTTGTTAATGAGATAAATCATAATATCGTCACGGGTACAGATGGCTGTGGAAATTTCCGCTTTTCCCTCTTTAATCAGTGTCTGGGCATTGTTCAGCCAAACATCGGTTCCATGGGACAGACCGGAAATACGCACCAGATCCGAAAATGCCTTTGGCTGAGTATCCCGAAGCATCTGCATAACAAAATCCGTACCGAATTCCGGGATTCCGAGGGAACCCAAATCCGTACCATCAATATCCTCCGGCTGGATATGCAGGGCATCCAGACCGTGGAACAAAGACAAAACTTCCTGATCGTCCAGCCGTATTGTCGTCGGGTCCACCCCGGTAATATCCTGAAGCATACGGATCATTGTCGGATCATCATGACCGAGAATATCCAGCTTCAAAAGATTATGATCAATGGAATGATAATCGAAATGGGTCGTTATGGTCCGGGTCGTCTGATCATTTGCCGGATGCTGTACCGGCGTAAAAGAATAAATTTCTTCCCCGAGAGGAACAACAATGATGCCTCCCGGATGCTGTCCGGTGGTCCGGCGCACTCCCACACAGCCGGAGGCCAGCCGGGTCAGCTCGCAGCCCCGCTTTTCAATATTGTGATCTTCAAAATAGCCCCTGGCATAACCATAGGCCGTTTTTTCCGCCAGCGTACCAATCGTCCCCGCGCGGAATGTCTGACCTTTTCCGAAAATAACTTCCGTATAATCATGGGCCTTACTCTGGTATTCACCGGAAAAATTAAGGTCAATATCCGGC
The DNA here is from genome assembly GCA_048357495.1 of Frisingicoccus sp. GTDB lineage: Bacteria > Bacillota > Clostridia > Lachnospirales > Lachnospiraceae > Frisingicoccus. Next base: position 4,762 of record DBGCEW010000086.1, on the reverse strand, counting down.
TCTTTATTGCCTTTAAAACCCAGGAAGGTTTCGAAAGGAATATCATGTCCTTCTTTTAACAGGGGTTCGCCGCATACCGGACACACTTTATCTTCCATATCGCATCCGGAGCGGCCGGAAAAGCTTTTGACATAATCCGAGTCAAAATCCACATATTTGCATTTTGAACAGAGATAATGGGCCGGAAGGGAATTTACTTCCGTAATCCCCGCCGTAAAAGCTGCAAAGGAGGAACCAACCGATCCCCGGGAGCCGACCAGATAGCCATCGGCCACCGATTTCCAAACCAGCTTCTGGGCAATAATATACATCACGGCAAAACCATTTCCAATAATGGAATTTAATTCTCTTTCCAAACGTTCTACCACAATTTCCGGCAGATTTTCACCATAGAGGGCATGGGCCTTTTCGTAACAGATGGTTCTCAGTGTTTTATCCGAATCCAGAATAACCGGGGGACATTTGTCCGGCCGTACCGGAGATATCCGTTCAATCTGGTCCGCAATATAATTGGTATTTGTAATCACGACTTCTTCCGCTTTTTCCGCGCCGAGATACATGAATTCACTGAGCATCTCTTCTGTTGTCCGGAAATACAAGGGCGGCTGCCTGTCCGCATCGGCAAAGCCTTTCCCCGTCATAATGATCCGACGGTAAACTTCATCCTCCGGATTCAGGAAATGCACATCGCAGGTCGCGCAGACCGGCTTTTTGAACTTCTCTCCGAGACGGACGATTTTCCGGTTCATCTCCATCAGATCCTCTTTCGACTGGATCCGGGGAATTTTTTCACTTTCGATCATAAACAGGTTATTGCCGATCGGCTGAATTTCCAGATAATCATAAAAGCTGGCGATCCGGGCAATTTCATCCGCCGGGCGGTCATTTAACACCGCCTGATAAAGCTCTCCGGCCTCACAGGCTGAACCAATAATCAAGCCTTCTCTGTATTTCTGTAAAAGGCTTTTTGGAATCCGCGGTCTTCTGGCATAGTAATCCAGATGGGACCAGGATACCAGACGGTAGAGATTGATCCGTCCGATATCATTCTGAGCCAAAATAATGACATGATAGGTTTTCAGCTTTTTAATCGCATTGACCGACATCTGGCTCATATCATTTAAAGTATCTAAGTCCTGAACCCCCATGTCTTTTAACCGGGCCACAAACTTGACAAAAATATCCGCTGTGGATTCAGCGTCCTCCACCGCCCGGTGATGATTTTCCAGATTACCGCCCACCGCTTCAACGACCGTATCCAGCTTATAATTTTTCAGATCCGGCAGCAGGCTCCTGGCCATAGCCAGCGTATCCACAACCGTAAATCGCCGTTCAATACCCATTCTCCGGCAGTTTTCTTTAATAAAGCTCATATCGAATTCTGCATTATGGGCAACCATGATACAACCTTCGGAAAATTTCATAAATTCCGGAAGAACCCCTTCGATATCCGGCGCATCGACAACCATCCCGTCATTAATTCCCGTCAGCTTTTCAATTTCAAAAGGAATCGGCCGTCCCGGATTTACAAAGGTGCTGTAACGGTCAACGATTTCTCCCTGTTCCACTTTCACCGCACCAATCTCAATGATCCGGTCGCCAACCGCGCTGAATCCCGTTGTTTCTATATCAAATACAACAAAAGAGCTGTCCAGACTCTGGTTTTCCGAGTCAAATACAATCGGCTTTAAGTCATCGACCAGATAGCCCTCCAGACCATAAATCGGTTTAAAGTCTTTCCCTTCCACACAGTGATTGGCATCGGTAAAGGCCTGAACAACACCGTGATCGGTAATCGCCATGGCTGTATGTCCCCAGGCCATGGCTGTTTTCAGCATCGTCTTGCAGTCGGCCACACTGTCCATATCACTCATCGTCGTATGGGCATGAAGCTCCACCCGTTTTACCGGACTCAGATCCATCCGCTTTTCTGTAAAATCAGGAATTTTTTTAATTCCCATAACGGAACTCAAAGCAATGCCATGGTCGTATTTATCCATCATGGCCACTGCTTTCATCCGGATAAACGTTCCCTCTTTCAGATTTGCAAGAACCTGGGGCAGCAGTTCATTTTTGGTAAATATTTTTGCCGTAATACTGTCTGTGAAATCCGTTACGGCAAAAATAATAATCGTCTTTTCATTTCGAATTTCCCGTGTATCCAGCTGAATAACCTTTCCACGGACAACCACTTCTCCAATCTCATCATTAATTTCTGAAATCGGCATTTCATCGCCCTCAAAGGCACGGCCATAGAAAATATCCGGGTCAATGATTTTCTTCTTGACATATGTATTTTCTTTCTTAAAATCACGGGCCGGTTTCTGCTCTTCAATCTTCGCCTGTTTGGCTTTAATAGCTTCTTCCGCTTCCTCATAATTTTTAACGATTGTCCGGACTTCTCTCTGAAAAGTCTCTTCGGCGTATTCAGCCTGACGGCTTTTTTTCGTTTCCTCATAGACAATTTCGATATCCACATAATAACCGAAACGCTCCTGAAAAATATGCAGCAGCTTATCCCGGATTTCCGGGGCTTTTGTCGCTGTAATAAAATTATCTTCCACCGTCATGACCATGCGGCTGGCTCCGGTAAATTCTTTACGGGCTTTATGAAAAATATTCGCTTCCAGATCGCTGGAATTCCGAAGCTCCGCCTCAAAGCTGTCAAAATAAATCGACATCAGCCGCTCCGGCGTATACATCTCCGACAGCTCATACCGGTCCACAACCTCAACCCGGACTTCCGTATTCTCAAAAAGCTGTTTTTCAATCTGAGCCTCCAGCTTGCGTATATCCCCATAGGCAATCAGCCTCGGACAGGTCATATACACCCGAATACGGTTCTTGGACTGGCTGGCTGCCACCTTATCAACGGAAACTTCTTCCAGAAGCGCCGTCATATTTGTATTCAGTTTCAAAACAGGAAACACCTCAAAAAAAGTTGCAGCCATCGTCTATTCACTCCAATGATCCAATGCATCTTTTAAAGCACCGAGAAGTTCATTTTCCGGAACTTTTTTAATAATTTCACCTTTTTTAATCAACAGTCCTTCACCTTTGCCGCCGCAGATACCCAGATCTGCCTCTTTGGCTTCCCCCGGTCCGTTGACAACGCAGCCCATCACTGCCACTTTCAAATTCAGATCATAACCCTGAACCATATTTTCTACCTGATTCGCAAGGCCGATTAAATCAATCTGCGTTCTTCCACAGGTCGGGCAGGATACCACTTCGATGCCGCCCTCCCGAAGGCCCAGCGTCCTTAAAATCAGTTTTGCTGATTTTATTTCTTCCACCGGGTCTCCCGTCAGAGATACACGAATGGTATTGCCAATCCCCTCATTCAGTATAATCCCAAGGCCCACAGCGGATTTTATATTCCCCGAAATCAATGTGCCCGATTCGGTAATCCCCACATGAAGCGGGTACCGTGTCCGGGGTGCAATGAGTTCATGGGCTTTAATGCACATCCTGACATCGGAAGATTTAATGCTGATGACCAGATTATCATAATCCAGATCTTCAATCATCTTTACTTTATCCAGGGCACTTTCTACAATCCCTTCCCCGGTCACATGCCCGTATTTTTCAATAATATGTTTTTCCAGAGAACCGCTGTTCACACCCACGCGGATTGGCAGATTCCGAGCCCTCGCCGCATCTACAACAGCTTTTACCCGTTCCCGGCTTCCAATATTTCCCGGATTGATCCGTATCTTATCCACACCGTTTTCTATCGCGGCAATCGCCAGACGGTAGTCAAAATGAATATCCCCCACCAGAGGGATATGAATCTGTTTCTTTATCTCCCTGACCGCTTCCGCTGCTTCCATGGTCGGCACGGCAACACGGACAATCTCACAGCCCGCCGCCTCAAGTTTTAAAATCTGATCTACTGTACTTCTTACATCCTCCGTCTTTGTGTTACACATCGACTGGATCGCCACCGGATTTTTTCCGCCGATTTTACAGCCGCCAATGGATATGACTTTTGTATTTTCCCGAATCACCGGACAACACTCCCTTCTGTACCAAGGCAATTACATTAATTTTTGTATATCATTATAAAGAATAAAGACCATAAGAACCATCAGGCAGACAAAGCCCACCATATGAACCCATCCTTCCTTTTCCGGAGGCACAGGTTTGCCCCGAATAATCTCAATAAGAATAAAAAACAGCCGGCCGCCGTCCAGCGCCGGAATCGGCACAAGATTCATAACACCCAAATTGGCGCTGAGAAGAATGCTGATATTGAGCATATTCAGAAAAACGTCCATCCATCCGTAGGAAACTGCCTGATTATAGGTATCGTCAATCATGTCTACGATCCCTACCGGTCCGGAAAGCTCATTCATGGATACCTTGCCGGTCACAAGCATTCTAAGACTGCGCACCGTTGTTGTAATCCAATATTTCAATTCAAAAAAAGTATATTTAAAGGTATCCAAAAAACCGGTTTTTTCCCGCTGGCCGCCATAAAGTCCAACACGATAATAGCCATCTTCTACAAGCTTTGGCTCCACCCGGGTTTCAATGATTTCTCCCTTCCGTTCCAAAACAATATCCATCGGTTTTCCGGAGGTATTCATCATACTTTCTGTGCTGAATTCTTTATACATATGAATATTCTTGCCATTGACCTTTTTAATCACATCTCCGGCCTGAATTCCGGCCTCCGCCGCCGGTTCACCTTCGATGACCTTATAAACAACCGGCGTATCATAACCGACCATAATTACCAGAATCATGGCGAAAACAA
>DBGCEW010000085.1:0-3875 GCA_048357495.1 Frisingicoccus sp. | reverse complement strand
TGCAAAATTTATGAGAATGGAATAAAAACACCTTATCGCTATATCCCATGGAGAAATGTTATTTTGATTGAATCATGTGATAATCAACATATTACACTACACCTCAAACAAAATGCCCTGCAAAATAAAGTTAGATTATGTTTAAAAAAAGGAGATTCTTTACCAGTATCAATAAACAATTTAAAGCAAACAATGAAATAAATCCAAAAGCTCGGATTAGTTGGGATGGATGGAGCACAGGAACAGTCTCTCAATATAACGCACATACTGAACAAACCTTACAGCCAATGAATACTACCTTGATGAAAACGTTCTTAATGTCAGGTCTTGGAATCGCTTGGAATATAGCTGACATTATTGCAGATCCTCTTATTAGCGCTGCTCGTCCCGGACAAACATCTATCTGGCTTAAACGAACCACCTGGTTAAAAAATGATTATACAACCTATAGACGCCAGGATCGATTTTACTCTGACGAAAACTATTCATCCATTATGTACACGGATTCCGTTAGAAAATATGTAGGAGGAAATAAATAATATTTTGATATACAATTTTGGAGGCATGCAATGATTTTACCTTTTATAGTTATTTTTATATTCCTTGTGTTTATATGTTTTGCAAACTTAAAATCCAGCGTTGAAAATGTGAAGCTTTTAGAAAAATTATTGTTCGTTCCTATTGCCACCACCTATTCCTTACTAATCAAGTGGAATTATATTAATTTCACAAATGCATTGATTTTGGCTTTATTAATAATGAATTTGATATATTTTTGTTCACCATTTATCCAATACCAAAAGGATAAACACAACCCAAAAACGATTCATAATCTGATAAATTCTGGAACTTTCATAATTACATTTTCAATTATCTTATTATTGATACTGTTTTATTGCAAACTATGATGTCCTTTTAAACAACGCCGCAGATCTTTAGTTTACCATATTCTTCTTTGTATATGATTTGAGGGAAAACACAAACGCTTTCCCTCTTTTTCTTTATAAAATCATTTATAATCAACACTGTTAAGCACATTCCTGAATACGGATAACGCATTAGTTGTACCTTATCTGAAAGTAATTAGATAAAAATTTCTCGAAAACATCCAATCAAAAAGGGCCATCACACGAATTCCTTCCTATGGTAGCCCTCCTTTATCACTTATATTTTATACATCTACCGGATCAAATTACATATAAAACAGCTTTACTTCCACTCAAAGACACCGCGGTCAAGCACCGGACGGTTATTCTTTGTATCCACAAACTGGAAATAAGCCTTTCCGTCATCCATCTTCCACAGATGCAGCGCCACCGGTGTATCCGGCAGAAGAATGTTACGCATCTGAGCGGCCATACGTGTCACCCGTTCCGGTTCACCCGGGAAGAGTGCGCCAATAGCCATACGGCAGGCAAAACCAAAGGAACATAATCCCTGAATAATCGGCTGGTCAAATTTATGATCTTTCGCATATTCCGGATCCACATGAATCAGGTTCGTATCCCCGGTCAGACGATACAGAAGGTTCTGAATCGGAGAAATATAATCATCCACCACATAATCCGGCGCTCTGTCAGGAATCTCAATCGGATTTTTCGGCATCGGCTTTCCTCCGAAGCCTCCGGCTTCATGGAAGAAGGTTGTGGAATAGTTGGTACATACCATGTTTCCCGCTTCATCCCGAACATCGACTTTTGTTTTAATGACAGCCCCTTTGCCTTCACCCCGGTCGTAAACATCCGTAATAACATCCTGATACTGGAATGTTCCCTTAATCGGATCAATCGGCCGGTGAAAAATAATTTCATGATCCATATTCAAAAAAGCAACCGTCGGTTTGATAATCTCGTCCGCCAGCATCGATGCCGGAAGGGGCATCCACTGATACGGCTTCACATTCACCGTTCCCCAATATGGAATCGTACCGTAGGTAGGAATTGCTTTCAGATATTTCTCATATGTATACATCAGATCTTCCTTTTTAGCCCCTACCGCCAGGGCATATAAAGCAACATCCCGCCAGTTATATTCCATATACCGCGGCTCCATCTTTTTCCCCACTAATAATTCTTCCAAATTCACTTTACCCATTTGACATCTTCCCTTCCCATAATTTTGTCAAAAATACACTCGGGAATTGAAAATTCCCAGTATTTGCTTTGATTTTACCACAAATATCAGAAAATGTCCAACAAATTCACATTATATAAAGAAAGCTGCAGGCCCATGATTTTTTATAAAGAATCATGGGCCTGCAGCCTTTTATATCGCATACCGTCTATTTTTCATCCAGTTTTAATACAGCCATAAAGGCTTTCTGCGGTACTTCCACATTGCCCACCTGGCGCATACGTTTCTTACCTTCCTTCTGTTTTTCCAAAAGCTTACGCTTACGCGAAATATCACCGCCGTAACATTTGGCAAGTACGTCCTTTCGCATGGCCCGGACAGTTTCTCTGGCAATTACCTTGCTGCCAATGGCCGCCTGGATCGGAATCTCAAAAAGATGGCGGGGAATCTCCTCCTTCAGACGTTCACACATCCGGCGTCCCCGTTCATAAGCCGATGCCGAATGTACAATAAAGGAAAGGGCATCCACTTCCTCCCGGTTAATAAGAATATCCAGTTTGCACAAATCCGAACGCACATAGCCCTTCATCTCGTAGTCAAAGGATGCATAACCTCTGGAACGGGATTTTAAGGCATCAAAGAAATCATAGATAATTTCATTCAACGGCAGATCATATTTCAGAAGGGCACGGGTTTCTTCCATATATTCCATCCCCAGATAGACGCCCCGGCGTTCCTGACAGAGCTCCATAATCTGGCCGATAAATTCCGTCGTTACCATAATCTCCGCTGAAACAATCGGTTCTTCCATATATTCAATTTCTGACGGATCCGGCAGGTTTGTCGGATTCGTTAAATCAATGACATCCCCATTGGTTTTATGAACTTTATAAATAACCGACGGCGCTGTCGTTACCAGATCCAGATTATATTCTCTTTCCAGACGTTCCTGAATGATTTCCAGATGAAGAAGACCGAGAAAACCGCACCGGAATCCAAATCCGAGAGCCACCGAGGTCTCCGCTTCAAACTGAAGCGACGCATCGTTTAACTGAAGCCGTTCCAGAGCATCCCGCAAATCCGGATACTTGGCGCCGTCCGCCGGATACATACCGCAGTAAACCATCGGATTGACCTTTTTAAATCCCGGAAGGGCTTCACTGCATGGATTTGCCCCATCGGTAATCGTATCTCCAACCAGTGTATCTTTCAGGTTTTTAATGCTGGCCGTCATATAACCAACCATCCCCGCTGAAAGCTCATCGCATGGAATAAACTGTCCCGCGCCAAAATAACCCACTTCAACGGTTTCAAATTCAGCTCCCGTGGCCATCATCCGGGTACGGGTCCCTTTCCGTATCGAACCTTCTTTAACACGGAAGAAAACAATAACCCCTTTATAGGAATCATAAATCGCATCAAAAATATGGGCCTTCAGCGGCGCTGCCGGATCTCCCTCCGGCGCCGGTATTTTTTCAACAATCTGTTCCAGTACCTGATCCACATTCAGACCGTTTTTCGCCGAAATCAGCGGTGCATCCTGGGCCTCAATGCCAATCACATCTTCAATCTCGTTAATAACCCGCTCCGGCTCCGCACTTGGCAGATCAATTTTATTGATGACCGGCATCACGTCCAGATTATGATCCAGGGCCAGATAGACATTAGCCAGTGTCTGAGCCTCAATTCCCTGGGCCGCATCCACGACCAGAATCGCGCCGTCACAGGCTGCCAGACTCCGGGAAACCTCATAGTTAAAATCCACATGTCCCGGTGTGTCAATTAAATTAAAAATATATTCA
>DBGCEW010000084.1:0-6493 GCA_048357495.1 Frisingicoccus sp. | reverse complement strand
AAACAACGGAACCCTCACCAATAAAGGCACCTGTTTCCATTGACTTCCGGCCGCTGTTATACAGCCCATCCGTATATGCAAACAACTGCCTTATCAGCTGATGGTATAAGCCTTTTACTTTATGTTCCGGAAGCCACTTCAACAAAGCTGCAAAAAATACCGCATTTCCCATCACACCATCATAAAGATACATGGTTGAAGTCTGCATATGGTATGTAAACCGGCTGTTATCCCTGACCGGTAAAATACACGTATTTATCCAATGGATGCCATCCGGTAAAACAATATGCTTATCCAAAATCACATTGCCTATTTTTTCCAGAATATCCGGCAGATAGCTGCCCTGTCCCTGTCTTTTCAGGCAATCCGCGCGCTCCAGCCACCGAACCCGTCCATAATTTAATGCCACCTCAATAAAGTGCTCCTGCAGCTTCATATCCGCCACAGAACGGGACGCCACCTGATTCTCCAGAAATTCAACACCTGTCACCGGAAAATAGGAGGCCACCGCTTTGCCCTCCGAATTGAAAATATCCTTTCCCGACATCCGAAACTGAAAATAAGGAATATCGCCATTCAATAAATCTCTGATTTCCTCTTGAATAATCCATGGCTTGTCTTCAAAGCCGGGCACCGACAGAGCTTCCTTTAAAAACGCCTTCCGCCGCCCGTCTTCCTTCATAAATTCGGGATGATAGGATAGGTCCAGAATCATCTGATACTCCTGGGTATTTCGGAACAAATGGCGGAACAGGCCTTCGGAAATAGATGGAATACACTCATAAATTTCCTGTTTATGATCATAAATAAAATGATAGGCCAGCCGGAATCCATCCTTGATCTGCTCCGTATATTCCGATGGGTCAATCGCTCCGTCATTAAAACACACCCGGTTTTTCTGGTCCCGTGTTTTTGCAAAAGCATAACCAATCTGCATACTGGATTTTCCCGGATTCCTAATGACCGGAACTTTAAAATTCAGTTCCTGGCCGCCTTCGCCACACAATCCACTGAAATCAGCCTTCATTTTCTTAACATTCATGCCAAAAAACGGCAACAGACCTATTGTCAGTACGGACATCCGAACCGTCTCATCCCCTTCCGACACCTCTGGCCGGACTGGTTGAAAGGGAATCTGCACCAGCGTCTCATAATCAATAATCGCCGGATATTCCCCGTGGGCGATCATATTCTCATAATGCATATCCGAAGTGTGACACAGCTGGCAAATACAAAGGATCATTCCCAGACGTTTAAAATAATTCTCCGCCTGCTCTTTGACAGTACACGCCTCGTAGGACATCTCCCGCTCCCAGGCATAACCATCCCTTATAAAAACCGGTGTTGTATATGCCGGCAGGCCACCGGCTTCACTGACCCGGGTATACAAGTCATTAAAAAATCGAATGCCGTCATTGGTCCGGGGCTTGTGATAAATCACTTCCCCATTATCCAATTCAACCCGATAGACCATACGGTTTCCGCAATGGGTATCCGAGCCGCTTCCTGATATGCACCGGACTTTATGGAAGGGATTTTCCCCAAAAAAATAAGCATTTAAATTCTTTTGATCCGAACTTAAATGCTTAATAATTTCGGTGATATTCCTGACATAAAAGTTCAATGTCTGAAATAAAGTTTTCTCCCAAACAGGATACCTGCAGAATAATTCCTCCAGATACTTCGGATTCATCAAACAGTGCCCTGCATAATCTTGATATTCTTCATCTTCCGTATTTCCCTGGAGCCTTCCCTCCGCTTTACAGATATTCATATCAGCAATTAAGACTCTTTTAGATACTTTGAGTAAAATTCCCGGCAAAGCGCTGTCCTTCAGCCATTCCTTTGCTGGCCAATCCAATAGATGTTTGTTATTTTCAATCTGCTCTCCTATCCATGCCTGAGCCGTCTGGCTCAACACATTCAGAAAGAGATCAAAATAACCTCCCGAATGGACACTTTGTTCCGGATACATATGAAGTTTTTCAAAAAGAATGTCTTTAAAATCCATGATATTAGTTTTTTTAATATATAATGCCGGAATTAAATTCCATGATCAGCAACAAATGACAGTATAAAATTCTGAACAAGTATTTGTAGCTAATGTCAAAATATATGGTGTATCTTCCTGCATTCTTTTGATTTCACTTAACTCTCCGGCGATATCTCCGGCACCCTTATACAGCTCTTTTCTTTCTTCCATAATAAATCCTCCTAATCTGTTTTATTATTAATGATTATATATAAAAATTATATCAGCCTCTGATTCTTTCTTATACTCTGTCCTTTAATTGAGCCTTTTTGTCCTCAGAAACTTCTTCCACCGGTATACTGATAAAAACCTCAAACTCCCTGTCCCGGATATAATGGGACTGCTGACCGTCATATTTCTTTAACACCTTTTCAATACTCTTGGTGCCGAGACCATGAATTTCCGAATTGCTTTTCCGGGTCTCAAAAAAACTTCCACTGAATCCATCCTCTGGATGGATGCTGTTGCTCAACTTTATCATCAGCATATCCTTCTTCCGAAGCACCTTAAGCCGGATCCATCGATCTCCATCCGTCATCCGCTCACAGGCTTCGATGGCATTATCCAATAAATTGGCCATCAGCGCACACATATCTATATCCGTCATGCCAATGTTTCCAATATATCCGATTTCATAAGAAAATTCAATTCCTGTCTCCCGGGCCTCCCCGAGCTTGCTGTTTATAATGATATCCAAAATCTTGTTTCCCGAATTTGCCCTCTCGTTTGCCTTCGATGTCAGCTCCACATAGGTATTGATATATGCCAGGGCCTCTTCCTTCCGGTTCTCACTGACCAGCTGACGAACCGCCAGCATATGATTTTTGTAGTCATGATACAGTACCTGATTTTCCTCATAGGCCTTCTGAAGTCCCTGATAGTTCATCTCCATCATATCGTTCCGCGTATTCAGAATCTCCTCCCTTTCCCGAACTCTGGCACGTACTAAATAAAGTAAAAAAATACCACTTGCACAAAAAGCGAACACTAAATAAAATATCCAATATTGTATCAACTGTTCTGTATAAACAAATTTATATACTCTGCAAAAACACATTACTCCTAACAAACTATATACGCACATTACCCATCGATAAAATATATTCTCACGTAAATATTCTAAAATTGAACTTTCTTTTAACCATATATAAACCAAATAATAGCATATTGACAACAATATCATAAAAATACTGCGTCTAAATCCCATATTCACCAAATCAATTTTGACATGCCTACTTACTCTATTTACCTCAGTCATAACTGCCACTACCCATAAATCAATTAAACGCATATCATTTATATAAATAACAATTAATGAAAAAAGTCCCGCTCTCTTTCCTTTTATAAACATCATTAATAAAAAATATAAATATATTATAAGAACGTAAGTAACAAAATTTGAATATATAACATATTTACAATTACCTACACAAATTCCCGCTATAATTACACTCACCACTGTAAAAATACAATTTTGAATCCATTTCTTTTTACTTAACCGTATTTCATACTTCTCTGCAAATAGTTTTAATCCCCAGAAAACTAACGTCATATAATTTAAAAACTCAGTTGCCCAAAATATATAATTTTTATACATTTTTTCTCCAATACTCCGCCAATTTTTTTCGAACATTTTCCAGCTGTGGTCCGCTGACCGGCAAAACCTCTCCGTTGACCATATAGGCCTCTCTGTTTTTCAATTTCATAATATGCTCAATATTTACAATAAAGCCTCTGTCTATATACATAAATTCCTCCGCCGGCAATTCTTCGAACACCGCCGACAGACTTTTCCGAACTGAGCTTAACCCGTTCTTCGTATTAAAGACGGCATTTTTTCCATCCTTGCAAATATAATAAATATCTCTGGCAGGAATTTTTTCATACTTAGAACCCACAATAATACGATACGCCGGTTCCGTAGATGCAGCCATTTCCGCCTGAATTTTTTCCAATGTAAGGGGCAGCTTTTCTTCCCACTGATCCTTCAATAAATACTGATAAGCCCTGGCATCATATCCTTCAATAGCATATTGGGGATACGCCGTCAAAAAAATAATATAGCAGTAGGGCGCTTTATCCCTTAACTCCCGTGCCAGTTCTACACCGGACATATCCGGCAGTTCAATATCCAGAATATAAATATCGTAATAGGCGCCATCATCAACTTCATACAGCAGCTCTTTACCAAAGCGATAATCATCGACACTGACCGCAACATGCATATCGGGGTAAATAGAATAAAGTTTCTCCTTAATGCTGTCACAAAAGATTTTTTCATCATCCAGGACTGCCACTTTTAACATAAAATTTTCCCCTCCCATATTTTCGACTTTTTTCGATTCTTTATTTAAAAGTTTAACATTATGAAATACCTTCGTAAAGATATTCTTTTTGTAGAATTTTTTTACACATTCGGTGTTTTCAGAGTCAATATTTAAAACCAAAAAGCTTGAGGCACCATCCTTAGGGAGGTGCCTCAACAGTCATTTCTTTACATATGTTCCCGCCAATAGGCGTTTAATTTATTCTTCACCGACTCCAACTGAGGCCTGCTTACCGGTAAAACCTCCCCATTCGATAAATACACATCTTTATTTTTAAGTTTCATAATATGCTGAATATTTACAATAAATCCTCTGTCCACGTACATAAACTCTTCCATCGGCAATTCTTCAAAAACTGCCGACAGGCTTTTACGAATGCTGCTCAGACCATCTTTCGTTTTAAAAACCGCATTTTTCCCGTCCTTATAAATATAATAAATCCCACGAATCGGAATTTTTTCATATTTAGAGCCAACGACAATTCGATAGGATGGCTCTGTGCAGTCATTCATTTCCTTCTGAATTTCATCCAGACTCAACGTCAGTTTTTCCTCCCATTGATCCTTCAACAGGTACTGATAAGCCTTGACGTCATATCCTTCAATAGCAAACTGGGGATAGGCTGTTAAAAAAATAATATAGCAGTAGGGCGCTTTATTTCTTAATTTTTGTGCCAAATCTGCACCACACATATCCGGCAGTCCGATATCCAAAAGATAAATATCATAATAAGCTCCGTCGTCCACCTCATATAACAATTCCTTGCCGAAATGATAGGCATCGACGCTGACTGCAACGCGCAGCTTCTCATAAATCGCATAAATTTTTCTTTTAATTACATCACAAAATACCTCTTCATCATCCAAAACCGCTACCCTTAACATATAATTCCCCCCTTATATATGTTGGCAAAATTTGGAACCCGTTATCTAAAAGTTTACCACCCAAAAATGTCTGCGTAAAGACGCCTTTTATGTAGAATATTTTTACACTTTCAGTGATACACTGCCGAATTCCCGCGGTATAAGTTTTTTGAACTATAGTTATCTTTAATTATATCCGCAATACCCCCAATTCTCAATGTTTTCCCCGGTATTCTTCAAATAGTTTCCAACATTCTGCTGTGGAAAGAAAATCGGATATTCCCGTCACCGCTATTGACATCCATAAACAACTATATTATTATCATAATTAAGAATAATATTATTTTTGATAGTAATAGGTGGTATTATGAACAGAGATTTTATGAAAATTGTTATGAACCCAATCCGTCAGCGCATCATCCAGTATTTGATGATTCACGGTCAGGGAACCTCCAAGGAAATGATGTCCGAGCTCACGGATATCCCTCCGGCCAGCCTTTACCGCCATGTAAAGGTCCTTGCAGAAACCGGATGTATTGAAATTGCAGAAGAACATAAAATTCGTGGAACTGTGGAAAAAACATGGAAGCTATGCCCAAATCCATTGGGTGATTTTTCTTTGGAAAACACCGCCCTGATGCTTCAGAACGGGTTATTAACTCTGATGGCTGATTTTCAAAAATATTTTGCCTCAGAAAACCCGGATCCAGAAAAAGACTTCCTCAGTTTTTCAACTTCCACTCTTCTGTTAACCGATGAAGAATTTTTGGAAATGATGCAAAAAATTGGCAATATTTTTAATGAAGTGATTTACAATAAACCTGAAAACGGAAGAAAGCCGAGGCGTATTACCTTTATTTCTTCTCCCTGTGAAAAGGAGGATTAACGGATGCTCAGTATTAAAAACCTGACAAAAACCTATCGCGGCGGCAAAACTGCTGTTTCTGACTTAACTCTGGAGGTTCAGCCCGGAGATATCTATGGCTTCATCGGACATAACGGGGCCGGTAAAACAACAACCATCAAAGCCGTCGTCGGCATTAATGATTTTGAATCGGGGGAAATTCTCATTGACGGTACTTCGATCAGAGAAGATCCGATAACATGCAAAACAAAATTTGCCTATATCCCTGATAATCCGGACCTTTACGAATATCTAACAGGTATCCAATATCTGAATTTCATTGCAGACATTTTCCGGATTTCCAAAATTGACCGGGAACAGCGTATTGCTGATTACGCCAACGCCTTTGATCTCACCAGCGCCCTCG
>DBGCEW010000083.1:0-9096 GCA_048357495.1 Frisingicoccus sp. | reverse complement strand
CACCACCCTGAAAATATGGTCCTACCGGTGTACAGAAAAGACGGAACTGATATTCCTCCGCCGGTTTTACCCCGATAACCGAACTGGATGCGAACATATACGGTCTCAAATACAGCGTTGCGCCGCTGCCGTATGGCGGTACCCAGGCTGCATTGGCTTTAACAACTTCATCCACGGCTTCCATAAACTGTTCCTTCGAAATCGGAGGCATCTCCAGACGTTTTGCTGAATCGATCATACGCTCTGCGTTCAGATCCGGGCGGAAAGTAACGATGCTTCCATCCTCTGTGGTATATGCCTTAAGTCCTTCAAAAACCTCTTGGCAATACTGAAGAATACCTGCACATTCGTTAATGACAACCGTCGCATCCGCTGTCATACGCCCTTCCTGCCACTGTCCATCCTTATAATCGGCCACGTAACGCATATCCGTTATATGATAATTAAAACCGATATTGCTCCAATCCAGATTTTTCTTTTCCATTTCTAATTCCTCCACTCGTAAAAATATTCGTCATTGTCCCAATTATAGTCTCATTAAATCATAAAATCAATGCTAACCTGACCAAAGAGCTATACATTTTTTTCATATCAGACATAACCTGACGTTTATTTTTTCTTTACATATCCATTTTCATTTCTTCAAGTCTGGACTTCCGCACATACATTTTAAAACAATATTCCAGATCAAAATAGGTTTTTTCTTCGCTGTCCGCCGCAACAACAAATTCTTCCATAGCATCCAGATTCGGAAACCAGGTATCTGCCTGATAGGCATAATCCATGACGGTCACATGGGCCACATCACAGTAAGGCAGCATCTGACGGTAAATACTTTCTCCGCCGATCACATAAATATCATCGGAATTGAAATCCTTCAAATATTCCATAGCCTCTTCCACACTGTGAACGACCACCGCATCCGGCACCTGGTAATCCTGCTGACCGGTAATGACCACATTGACCCGGTTTTTCAGAGGCCGGCCATTTGGAAAACTTTCAAGGGTCTTACGCCCCATCACAACAACCTTTCCTGTGGTTGTCTCACGAAAAAATTTCATATCCTCCGGAATACTGTTCAGCAATTTATTCTGATAACCAATCGCCCAGTTTTTATCCACTGCTACAATAATATTCATTCTGATACCTCCTACACCGCAATCGGAATATTTTTAATCTGAGGTCCCGCCTGGTAATTATCCAGCCGTACATCATCCGTTGTAAAATCATAGAAATTTTTAATCTCCGGATTAATCCAGAATGTCGGCGCCGGCAGCGGTTCCCTGGAAATTAATTCCTTAATAATAGGAATATGCCGGTCATAAATATGGGCATCGGCAATCACATGAACAAGCTCTCCGGCCTTCAGTCCACTCACCTGGGCAATCATATGAAGCAGTACCGCATACTGAACAACATTCCAGTTATTTGCCGCAAGTATATCCTGGGAGCGCTGGTTCAATACCGCATTTAATCGGTCATCCGTTACATTGAATGTCATACTGTAGGCACATGGATAAAGGTTCATCGCATGCAAATCCTCGTGTACGTAAATATTCGTCATAATCCGGCGGCTGTAAGGATTTTCCTTCAGATCAAAAAGCACCCGGTCCACCTGATCCATCATCCCCTCGGCATACTGATGCCTGACTCCGAGCTGATAACCATAGGCTTTACCGATGGAACCATCCGGATCCGCCCATTCATCCCAGATATGACTTTTCAGATCATGTACATTATTGGACTTTTTCTGCCATATCCAGAGAATCTCATCCACAGCACTCTTAAAAAAAGTTTTTCTCAGGGTCAGCGCCGGAAACTCTTTTGACAAATCATATCTGTTCACAACGCCAAAGCGCTTCACTGTATAAGCATAGCTGCCATCCTCCCACTTCGGACGGACTTTTTCTCCCTCTGTACTATATCCGTGATCCAGAATATCCCGGCACATATCTATAAATAATTTATCTGCGTAACTCATGTATATCCCCTTTCCTGTATCCTGCTTTCCATTATAATATAAAACCCTTCCGGCCGTCAAATTATACCCTATTTTCTGATACCCAAATCCATAAATATATGGTAAAATGTCTTTGTATGCCTGAATTATAAGAACGGAGTAATATTATGAATAAACGTTTAAATACAATTATGTCTGAATACTATCAGAACCTTGATGTCTATCAGAAATTATCACTGGATGTCAATGATATTATCAATACCCTTTTAGAGGTTCATCATATAAAGATTTCAAACATGGCGATCCGGATCAAAAGCGAGGAAGCCCTTCGGAATAAAGCCATGTACAAAAATAAATATGCCCATCTGGATGAAATCACCGACATTCTCGGTGTCCGGATCATCACCCTTTTTGAGAATGATGTGGATACGATTCTGGAGCTTCTGGAAAACACCTTTGAAGTCTGTGAAATCGTGGATAAACGCAAAAAGGAAAAAAGCAACCGGATCGAATTCGGTTATAATTCCCTCCATGTCATCGTTAAATTTACAGACAGCCGCTGTCAGCTTGTCGAATATCAGAAATATCAGGACATACGCTTCGAAATTCAGCTTCGTACAGTGCTCCAGCATGCCTGGGCAGAAGTGGAACACGGTCTCGGATACAAATCCTTCTATGAGCCGCCGATGAGTGTCAAAAGAAAATTAAACCGTCTGGCGGCGACCCTTGAAATTCTGGACGAAGAATTTGAAAATATCCGCTATGATATCACTTTATATAACCAGAGCTTTGATAAAGTGGAAAAAATATTAAAAACCGATATTAACAAGGATTCTCTGATCGCCTATGTCAATAACAGCGAATTCTTAAACCGGATTGTCCAGCGGGTTGCCGAAGAACAGCACTATAAGATTATTAAGGATCCCCGCTTTATCAGCGATCAGAAGCTTCCGACAAAACTCAGCATGTATGGTTATCAGTATATCCATGAGCTGGATGACGATATTCACCGATATGAAAAGACCATTTATAATATCGGCCATGAAATGTGCAACCGGATCTACCGCGACAATACATCGATCAATCTGTATAGTTCGATTATGTGGTTTACCTTTATCCCGGTTCTGAAAAACCTCATCTCCGGTATGGATTCCACCGGCGATGATGTCCTCGAAGATGTTCTTTTTGAAACCTTCAAAAAGAACAACAATGCGATTTTTGATGTATTCAACCGCAAAAACGGTTCTTTGCATTAACTGAAAAAGTATGCCTGAATAAACGGCCGTCGTTTATTCAGGCATACTTTTTTATATTTTCTAAAATTCTAACTGGGCATAAATATCTTTCGGCACATAGGCCCGGACAAAAATACCCTCTGCACGGTATTCCTCTTCCAGCAGCTGCCCATATTTACGAATCACCGCAATATCTCCGGCACGGCTGTATTCAAAGACCCGTTCAATAAACATTTTACTCTCTCTGAGAATCGACTCAATGGTTTCTTCCAGTTCCTCAAAGCCCGTCCGGTATCTGGCAGATATGCTTATTGTTTTATCCGCTCTGAAATCTTTATATTCATGCTCCGCGCCCTTCGCTTCAAGCGCATCCACCTTATTAAAAAGCGTGATCACCGGTTTATCCCCGACCTTCAGTTCATTCAGTGTGTCATAAACCACATGCATATGGATATCCGCCTGGGGATTCGATACGTCCACCACATGAAGAATCACATCCGCATACTTTGCCTCTTCCAGGGTACTCCGGAAGGCATTGATTAAATGATGGGGCAGCTTTCGTATAAATCCTACCGTATCCGTCAGAAGAATTTCCTGCCCGCTCGGAAGCTTCAAATTCCGTGTTGTCGGGTCCAGCGTTGCAAAAAGCTTATCCTCCTCCAGCACGCCGGCTCCGGTCAACCGGTTCAACAGCGTGGATTTTCCCGCATTCGTATAGCCCACGATGGCAATCACCGGCACCTGATTCCGGCTTCGCTGCTGCCGGGCCACCTCTCTGTGGCGTTTTACAGCTTCCAGCTCCTGTTTTAACTGGGAAATCCGGTCCCGTATCAGCCGGCGGTCCACTTCCAGTTTCTTTTCTCCGGGGCCTCGCGTACCAATACCGCCGCCAAGACGTGAAAGTGATCTTCCCAGACCCGTAAGCCGTGTGGATCTGTAACGGAGCTGAGCCAGCTCAACCTGAATCTTCCCCTCCCGGGTAGATGCCCGCTGAGCAAATATGTCCAAAATGATCAATGTCCGGTCCATCACCTTTGTATCCAGCAAATCCTGAAGATTGGCAAGCTGGGCCGGAGATAATTCATCATCACAGATAATGCCTGTGGCATCCGCTTCCCAGATCTGTTCTCTTAGCTCTTCAATCTTCCCCTTGCCCAGATAGGTTCCCGGATGGGGTGCTTCCCGATTCTGGATCAGACGCCCCACCGTCTGGGCTCCCGCCGTATAGGCCAGCTCTTCCAGTTCATCCAGAGACTGTTCTGTATCCTCGCCTTCCATAAAGGACACGCCGACCAGAATCACCCGCTCTGTCAATTGTTTTGTTTCATATATCTCTGCCATAATACTCCTTCTATCTTATCCGCGTCTGGATAAATTCCCTTTCCCGGACAGCCTCCGCATCATCCGAATATTTTTGCAGATATACATCGATATATTCCAATGCTTTTGCCCAGTTTCCGGCATGTTCCGCGGCTGAAATCTGATTCTTTGAAATGGTTCTGTCCAGAAGACGGTTGTTCAAAGCAACACCCCGGGTAAATATTTCTTCTGCTTTGGCATACTTTTCCTGAGCCATCAGACAGCTTCCGTATTTATTATAAGCCTCTGCATTATCCGCCACCTGAGCCAGATATGCTTCAAAATGAGCTTCCGCTTCCGGATAGTTCGTTTTTTCTTCGGTCATATAAAGCTCCGCATAACCAAGATGTGCGGAAACCTCTCCCTTATCCAATGCCTTTTTAAATTTATCTTCTGCGGATGTATAATCGCCAAGCTCCAGATAAATGTTTCCCTGATTCACCAAATCGCTGCCCTTGCTTCCGCCAAGCTTTAACGCCTCTTCCAGCACGGTTTTCCCGTCCTCGGTTTTATTCTGGTTGATAAGCGCTTCATACAAAGCCATATAGATTTCGTAATTTTTCTTATCTTTTTTAATGGCAATACGCAAATCTGCTTCCGCACTGGTGCTGTCGCCGACCTTCACATAAGACATTCCGCGGAGCATATACGCATCGGCGCTTTTTTCCTGCTCCACAATCTTCGTATAAGTCATCACCGCTTCCACGTATTTTCCTGCCTTATCCTCTGTTTCAGCCTTATAATAAAGAATATCGATCTCCGTATCTGAAAAACGGCTTTCCTTTCCATCCAATGCTTTATTAAAGGATTCCAGTGCCTCATCATATTTTCCCTGATACATCAGAGAAATTCCCATAGCCCGGTATACCTGCTGGATATCCTTATCCCGCCGCATCAATTCCAGCGCCGTATTAAAGGATGCCATCGCCTCGTCATAAAGCTTCAGTTCACTCTGAGCCATCCCGTGATTCATATGATATTCGCCGTTCTTCTCATCATACTGAACCGCCTTTTCAAAACAGGCATTGGCAGTTTCATAATCTGCCCGGTTATAGGCCTCCATTCCTTTATTATTATATTTATTTCCCTCACCAAAATTCCGTATCACATAAAAAAGAACACATGCAAGAAGAACAACCAGGGCAATCTGCAGTCCCCGGCCAAGCACCCTGCCTTTCCTGCGTTTTGTTTTTTTCGGACGTCCGGCCCTCTTTCCGGCTTTCACTGTGTTTATATTTTTATCCGCGGTCTTTCTCGGTCTCCGGGATCTTTCTCTCTTTGGTTTCTTTTCCATAATTACCTCCATATAATACCCTTAATATTATATGGGCTTAATGTGAAAAAGGCAAGGATTTTCAAATTCTTTTCACCAATGGAATTTCCAGAAAACGAAGGCACAGACACACCAGGGCAATGGAAAAAAATACGCCGGATACGCCCCCGCCGATTTCCTGTAAAAACAATGTCACCCCGGCAGCGGCCAGGGAAAAGGTCCACCGTTCTCCCTTCGACGGCAGCATTGTCTCATAATTCCATATAAAAAAGGCAGCCGTCAGAAAAACCGAGGCTGAATAAAAATTTTCCGGCGCCCATATGCCGAGTACCAAAATATAGGCCAGACCGTAAATCGGCGGGCTCATCCGGTTGACTGCCATCCACAGAAAGCTCAAAAGCCCCAGAAACCAGAGATTTTCAATCAGAGGGATTCCATAGGGTGAGAACAAAATTTTTCCCACAATCACAGGATGTATCGGCGAATGTCCGATGCCTCCGAATATCTGCTTTCCAAAAATCACCGCAGCCGCAGCCGCAAGAAATATTTTCCACAGAGGCGTTTCCGCCGGAAACAGCAGCGGCAGTAAAAACCCTGTAAAAGCGGCGGAATAATCCTGAATCGATACATATTCATTCCGCAGAATCTGCCAGAAATATTCGGAAAGAACCGATGTCAGCACGCCGGTGAACAGCATAAGAAATATGTGCAGAGCGGATGCCGGATTTTTATAAAAAGCTCCAAAAATAACAGGAATCAGGGCAATCATCCCCTGTTTCATCACATCGTGGATGGTTCCCCGCCGGTGAATATGGGGCGCACTCTGGCTTCTCAGTTCCATAGGGCGGAGTTTTCCCAAAAGATCCGGTTTAAGATAAATATATTTTCCCTTTTCTTTCTTCTGCCTGCCTTCCCGGTTCCGTCCCTTTTTCACCTGACCGATATATTCGGTCAGCCGTCTTCCCGAGGGACATACATAAGAGCAAAGTCCGCACCGGATACAGTCCGACGCCCGGTAGTCTCCCGGTACTTTTTCGCCGGAAAGATATAAAAACTCAATTCTGTCCGGCATCAGTCCCTGGGGACACACGTCACGGCAGAGTCCACAATGAATACAGTCCTGAACCGGCATTTCTTCCTTTTGGAGTACAAGCAGGCCGCAGGTCTCCTTTGTTATCCAGGTACGGGGACCGTCTACGGTATATCCTTCCATGGGTCCCCCGTGAATTGTCATGGCTTCCTCTCGCTTTCCCCCGCAGTAATTGATAATATCCTGAATATTTGTACCTATGGGAACCCACAGATTTTTCGGATTTTCCACTTCCCCCGAAACTGTAATTCCCACCCGTGTCCAGGGTTCACCATCGTAAATCCCATCATAGAGGGCAGCCATCTCCGCCACGGTAACTACAGCAGCGCTTTCTTTAGACCCTTCGGGAATTTCTTTGACAATAAGCCTTTCATTTCCGCCAGGATAACGGTGTTTTATGGGAAGGATCCGGATTGGCCGTTGATTTCCCATATTATGTCCGTATTTTTCCACACTGCGTTCCACCCGGGCCACCGCATCAAAAGCATCTTCATTAATGCATATATAAATCATTTCCGCCTCTGCAGCCATAGCCCCCAAAACGGCGCCGATGACAATTTTTCCCGGACTTTCCATCATCAGCCGATAACCGGAGGTAATATAAGGTTCATTGGCAAACCCATTGACAATAAGCACTTTTGCCGGTGGAAGCCGGGACGGATTTATGCCGATCCGATACAGGGCTTTTTGAATGCTTTGCTTTTCAAATTCCATGGCAAAGGGACGCCATTCTCTGTTTTTTTCGGTTTCTTTGCGAATTTTTACACAGGCTTCCAAAACCCCGGGGGCCTTCTGAAAATGAAAAATTTCTTCAACATATCCGGCGATACTTGCATGGACGCAGCTTCCCCCATCGGATACCGGTTCCCCGATTACCTGACCGCAGCAGACATATTCTCCGGGAAGAACCGTCGGATGACAGTCCATTCCCCCATTTTGATTTAAGGAGATACATACCTGATCCGGCACATAACCCTCAAAGGATTTTTCCCGGGTAAGCTGCTCCCATGCTTTCTCGTAAACATTTATTCCACGTCTTCTGACCATGACGTCACACTCCATCCTGAAATCTCATGAATAGTATGTGTGACGCCACTTTGATTTATGCGTTTATTTAACGGATGCGGTACCTTAATGTCCGTACATTCACCGTATTTTTTTCTTCGTTTTGCTCTGAAATCGTTTCATCCGTACAGTCACACGGCGTTTCGGAAACCGTACCGCACTGGACACTGGCTGTTCCCGTTTCGACCACGGCCCCGAATTCAATCGGAATTTCAATACACAATGTCTGCGTCACATTAAAGGTACATGGTCCCTGATTTCCCGGGCACTGACTTCCCTGGGAAACCACCGGATTCCCGCAGCATACCGTTCTTGCCGTTCCCGGTGTTGCAAATGGCCGAACGGTAACCGGCACGCACACACGCTCCCGCTGGTAAAACACCCGTCGGCACGGCATCTGGCCCCCATTGCAGACAGGTCCGCAGATACTCAGGCCTGTGGCGGTGACATTGCCGCCAAAAACCCATATATTCACCGGACCCACATCGTAAATCCGCTGCATGGTTATACACACCTGCATAATGCCGTCTGTCTTATTCAG
Source organism: Frisingicoccus sp. (assembly GCA_048357495.1). GTDB lineage: Bacteria > Bacillota > Clostridia > Lachnospirales > Lachnospiraceae > Frisingicoccus. Next base: position 573 of record DBGCEW010000083.1, on the reverse strand, counting down.
CGGAAAATCAATTTTAAGTCCCCAACCGCCTGTCGGAACATCCGGCTTTTCTTCCGTCTTAATTTCAACATTTTCTCCCCAGACCACATCCTGTTCCTCACCATCGATCACCACTGTAATTTCCTCGATATCTTCCTGACGGATTTCATCACAAATCCCCAACAGAAAATGACTTAAATCTGCATACCGCGACGTATCTTCGCCCACACCTTCCACATCATAACAAAAACGCTGCTTTTCGCCTTCCTCCGGTTCTAAAATAGAATCTTCTATATTTAATACAAAACGGAAGGGAAGAATGCGTTCCCCCGTCACTTCCGAAAAATCCACTTCATTCATACAAAAGCTCTGATTTGCCATATTGTCTCCTTCTTACCAAATATATCAGGGTTCATACTAATATATGACAATATCCCCCGAAACGTTCCGGACAGAAATCGGGGATTTAAAAGAAATGTCTGCAAAATAAAAACCCGGATCCTGAGAATCCTCTCAAAATCCGGGGCAATCCATCCTTTAAAACGAAATAACAATACCGCCGTCATTGGCATACAGCGTACTGACGCCTGCGGT
>DBGCEW010000082.1:0-30433 GCA_048357495.1 Frisingicoccus sp. | reverse complement strand
GCTGTTTTTCTTCCTCTGTTAACGCCACGCTGTATTCATCGGCCTTGCTGATCAGTATTTCTGTACGGACAAGCCCATTGTACAATTCCGTCTTTGCATACTCATGAAGCTTTGTGCCGTCTTCCATCTCTGTGTTCCATGGTGATTCCCCGTACTGGGCCGTGTAAAAGTCTCTTAACTGATACAGATATACATTCACTTCCTGCATCGTAATGCTCTGGTCACCGACTTTAATTACCTCGATATTTGTTTCTTCGGTCGGAACCGGATCGTCCGGTGTCGAATCATCAAAGGTTTCTCCGGCTGTCTCTGTCGTCGTTTCCTGCTGGGTTTCCGGAACTTTTGGCGAAGCATCTTTATTCATTATCTTCATCACAATGATGGTCGCAATCACTCCGATAATAATCCCGCATATAATAAGTAATACGATTAATCCTGTCTTATTCTTTTTCTTCATTTCAGTCTCCTTTCTATTTTGCATACGTTAGTAGTATAACATGATTTTCAACTTCATGAAAGCCCCCTCCGGTAAATTCACATTTTTCCCTTTCTGCATACAATAAGTATATAGACCTTTCTGTCTATTGACCTGTAAACAGCTTTTAAACAAAAAATCTGCTTGTATTTTTGGAGGAGGATTCTATGGAACCTTTGCTGGATGTTCGTAACGTCAGTTATGCATATCATACCCTTTCCGGTGAAACAAAGGCATTGAATTGTCTGTCCTTCCAGGTTTATTTTAATGAATTTCTGGGCATTGTCGGTCCCAGCGGCTGCGGAAAATCAACCATTTTATCCCTTATTTCCGGCCTCATTCCGCCGGAATCCGGTGACATAAAGATTCACGAAGCCCTTTGCCAGAACCACACCATGCCCATTGGCTATATGCTCCAAAAAGACCATCTGCTGGAATGGCGGACAATTTATGAAAATGCACGCCTCGGACTGGAAATTAACCATCAGTTAACACCGGCCCGGATAAAAGCCGTCCATCAAATGCTGAAGGATTACGGTCTGGAAAATTTTAAAAGCTCAAAGCCCTCCGAGCTTTCGGGCGGTATGCGCCAACGCGCCGCTCTGATCCGGACCCTCGCTCTGAATCCCGGCCTTCTGCTTCTCGATGAACCTTTTTCGGCTCTGGATTATCAGACACGGCTCAATGTATCGGAAGATATTTATACCATTCTTCGAAAAAAACATAAAAGCGCGATTCTCGTTACCCATGACATTTCCGAGGCCATCAGCTTCTGTGACCGCATTATCGTCCTGAGTCACCGTCCCGGAACTGTCAAAAAAATACTTCCGATCAAATTATCCATCCCCGAAAAAACACCGTTGAAAGCCCGCTCTGCAAAAGAATTCCAAGACTATTTCAATCAATTGTGGGGTGATTTAAATGCCTGAATCCAGCGCTTATCAGAAAGCTTATATCGATACTTTCAAACGCCGGAAACGTCTGCTAACCTTCCTTCAGATTTTCATATGTATTCTGTTTTTTGTTCTGTGGGAAGCAACGACCCGTATGGGTCTGCTCAATGACTTTATCTTCAGCAGTCCAAGCAGAATTTTAAAAACATTTGCAGAAATGGCTTCCGACGGAACTGTCTTTTACCATATCGGCATCACCCTGTTTGAAACTTTTCTAAGCTTTTTCATTGTTCTCTTTGCCGGAATCTTTCTGTCCATTCTTCTCTGGTGGAATAAAAGCGCCGAAGCTGTCCTTGAGCCTTATTTAATTACCTTAAACAGCCTCCCGAAAACAGCCCTTGCGCCTATTTTTATCGTCTGGCTCGGAAATAACATGAAAACCATTATCGTCTGCGCCATCTCTTTGGCAATTTTCGGAACCGTCATTAACCTGACGGCCAGCTTTAACCAGATGGATCCGGATAAACTTCTTCTGATAAAAACCCTTGGAGGCGGCCGCAAGGAAATGCTCCGGAAAATCATCATTCCCGGCAGCATTCCGAATATTATCAGCAATATGAAGGTCAATATCGGACTCTGTCTTGTGGGCGTTATTATCGGTGAATTTCTCTCCGCCAATGCAGGCCTCGGTTACCTCATTGTCTATGGAAGCCAGGTCTTCAAACTGGACTGGGTACTGATGTCTATATTAATTTTGTGCATCATTGCCACCGCCCTCTACAGTCTTTTAAACCTTATTGAAAAGCTTTACCTGAAACGTCAGCGTTATGAGGCCCGCTGAATCTCCGGGTCAGCGGATTACCGGCCTTTACAGACGTTTTTTGTAACGACAATAAAAACCGGCAGGAAGTCCCTTTCCGGGATTCCCTGCCGGTTTTAAACATATAGACTTATATAAAACTCTGTTCCACCGTCACTACGGCATAAAAATGCGGATCCATCTTATGAATTTTCTCTTTCATACGGTTTTCGATTTCACCCACATGCACCAACTCTTCCGGCTGAATCACCAGGTCAAAAATCAGGTTGGTATGGGTCTGCCCCCGAACCATCCGGAAATCATGAATCTTCCATTCCGGATTTTCTTCTCTGACAATCCTTTCCACCTGATGCCGGATCTGATTCATCTCCGCATCATCATGAATCACCGGATCCATATGAATCGTAGCATCACACTGGAACGCTTCTTTCAGATTCCTCTCGACATTATCAATCATGTCATGGGCCTCCAGAATATCTTCTTTATAAGAGATTTCTGCATGAAGGGAAATAATCCGCCGTCCCGGGCCATAGTCATGAATGATCAGGTCATGAACCCCGAGAATCTTATCCTCCTGCATCACCCGTTCCCGAATCTGACGGACCAGTTCCGGATCCGGCGCCTGACCCAGCAGAGGCTGTATCGTCTCCTTCGCCGCATTGAAGCCGGCATAGCAGACAAATAAAGCAACCACCGCGCCGAACCATCCATCCAAATTCTTTCCGGTCAGCATAGCGATCAAAACTCCCAGAAGTACCGCTGAAGTAGAAACGCAATCACTCAGGCTGTCGGCTCCCGTGGCCTTCATCGCCTCCGAATCAATCCGGTTGCCAACCTTATAATTAAACCGGGACATCCATAATTTCACCAGAATCGAAGCAACAAGAATCACAACCGATGCGATACTGAAGCTTAAAGCCTCCGGATGAAGAATCTTATCCACTGAGGACTTCATCAGTTCCACCCCGGTCATCAGAATGGCCGCCGATACAAACAGGCCGGAGAGGTATTCGATACGTCCGTGACCGTAAGGATGATCCAGATCTGCCGGTTTTCCCGCCATGTAAAAACCGATCAGCGTCACCACCGATGAAGCTGCATCGGACAGGTTATTAAAGGCATCCGCCATAATGGAAACGGCTCCTGTTGCAAGGCCCGCAAACAATTTTAATAAAAACAGCAAAAGATTGCAAACAATGCCGACCAGCCCCGACAGCCTTCCATAAGACTGACGAACTTTTGGATCATGAATATTCTCTTTATCTTTTACAAACAGATTCACCAGAAAGTCAATCACTGCAGTATCCCTCCAATATCCGGAAAAATATAGTTATCGTCGATTATACTACAGATGATTATAAATGTAAAACTAACTATTGCTCTTTTCCCGAAATTCAACCGCTATGCATGTACCCTCTCCGATTTTACTGTCGATCGTCACGAGGGCATCATGAAGATTCGCACCATGTTTGACGATAGCGAGTCCCAGTCCGGTGCCTCCGGTTTCTCTGGAGTGGCTTTTATCCACCCGGTAAAAACGCTCAAAAATGCGTTCCTGTTCTTCCTCCGGCACTCCGATACCCGTATCCCAGACAGACCAGCGCACAGCGTATTCCGGTTTCGGTGAGGGTTCCATAAGTATATGCACAGCTCCGCCATCTTTGTTATATTTGACTGCATTGTCACAGAGATTATAGATTATTTCATAAATAACCTGACGCACCCCTTCGATCGGAGGCACATCCCCGTCAACCGTCATCGTAATTTTCCGTTGTCTTGCAACCACCTGAAGGGCATCGACCACCTCGTTGGTGACCCGGTTCAAATCCACATCCTCAAAGGGCAGCATATCGGACTGCTCATCCAGGCGGGACAGTTTAATAATGTCTTCAATCAGTGTTGTCATCCGTGTGGCTTCTTTATAAATCCGTCCGGCAAATTCCGGAACGTCTTCTTTTTTTACCATATTCCGGCTGATGATTTCTGCATAACCGGAAATGGCCATCAGCGGTGTTTTCAATTCATGGGAAACATTGGCCGAAAACTCCCGGCGCATCCCTTCTGCCAGTTTCAGTTCTTCCATCTGAATACGAATGCGCTCATTCTGCTGGTCGATCCGGTTTAACAGCGGCATAAATTCTTTATACATGGGCTCTTCCAGAGGTCTGTCCAGATTAATCTCATTGATGGGCCGTACCATACGATTGGTTTCATAGCGCACAATAAATATCGAAACGCCAATAATCCCTATTGCCAGAAGAACCATGTAAGGTGCCATGGAAAGCATCATCGCAAAAATACTGTCCATGGAACTGCTGACACGCAAAACCGAACCATTTTCCAGGATTACAGCATAGTTATAAACCTTGTTTCCCAGCGTATCCGAGGTCCGCGTGGAAGAACCGGTCTCACGGAGCAGCGCCTCTGAAATTTCAGGACGGCTCTTATGATTTTCCATACTTGCTATGTCCGCCACCGAATCATAGAGAACCGTTCCATCACTGTCAATCACCGTAATCCGACGATTTTTCTGGGTAATATGGCTGTCCTGAAGGAACTGAATCCCATCAACATCAATGGCCGCTTTAAGACTTTCCGCTTCATTTTCCGTACCTGTTTTTAACAGCTCCAATGAATGAATGTACATCAACGCAGTAACCGCACAAAATATAATCAGAACAGCTGCCGTAACAATGCACAGGGTATTCATGATAATCTTTTTTTTCATGCTCATCCTCCAATGCGATACCCGACACCGCGCACGGTTTCAATATATTTTCCGTCCTCGCCCAGTTTCTGTCTCAGCGTACGTATATGAACATCCACGGTCCGGGTTTCCCCGTCAAAATCATAACCCCAGACATGACCTAAAATCTGGTTCCGTGTTAAAACAATATCCTGATTTTCAATCAGATATTTCAGCAGCTCAAACTCTTTTAATGTCAATGTCACCGATTCCCCATTGGTAAGAACAAGATGCTTTTCCGGTTTGATAACGAGAGTTTTATAGGAAAGCTCCGCCTCATTTTCCTTTTTTCCGCCCCGGCGGAGTACCGCCCGGACTCTGGCAATAAATTCCATCATTCCGAAAGGCTTTGCAATATAATCATCGGCGCCCAAATCCAGTCCTGTCACTTTATCAAATTCCGATCCCTTTGCCGTTACCATAATCACAGGAATGTCCTTTGTCACCATAGATTCCTTCAGTTTTTTTAAGATTGTCAGCCCGTTTTCTTTTGGCAACATGATATCCAATAAAACCAGCTCCGGCTTTTCATTGGCAACTGCTGCAAAAAAATCGGTTCCATTAGAAAAGCCAGCGGCATGAAAACCGCTGGATTCTAAGGTATAAACAATCAATTCCCGGATATTTCTTTCATCTTCCAGACAATAAATCATAAATGCTTATCTCCTCTGTGTGTTCCCGTAATGGAAAATTCTACCCATTCTGAAATGTTTGTCGCATGATCCCCAATACGTTCATAGTACTTGGCAATCAGAAGTAAATCCATCACGTGCTCGTGAATCTGAGGATTTGAATCTATTTGATGGATGAGCATATCCTTTACTTCATCGAAAAGATCATCCACAACATCATCATATTCAATCACCTTCTGTGCCGCATCCAGATCCTGCCATACATAGGCATTGACACTGTCCGTTACCATGCGGACTGTCGCCTCTGCCATCTGGCCCAGAGGAATATCCAATCCCGGCGCCTTAATTCTGGTTGTCAGAATAATCTCCGCAATATCTGCTGCCTGATCACCAATGCGTTCCATATCTGTAATCATTTTCAGAGCTGCGGAAACCTTTCTTAAATCCGAGGCCACCGGCTGCTGCTGAAGCAGGAGCTTCAGGCACAGACCTTCGATATCTCTTTCTTTTAAGTCTATCTGACTGTCTTTTTCAATAATTTCTCTCGCAGTTTCTCTGTCCTCATCCATCAGAACCTTATAGGTCATGCTGATCACCTGTTCACACAGGTTTCCCATCTCAATGAGTTTCTGATGAAGAAGATCCAACTGAGCATCAAATCGATTTCTCATATCAACCAAACCTCCCCGTAATATAATCTTCGGTCCGCTTATCCTTTGGAATCGAGAAAAGTGTTTCTGTGTCGCTATACTCAATAACTTCTCCAAGAAGGAAGAAGGCTGTTTTGTCGGAAATCCGGGCAGCCTGCTGCATATTGTGCGTAACCATGATGATAGTATAATCCTTCTTCAGTTCCACTGCAAGGTCTTCAATCTTAGAAGTTGAAATCGGATCCAGCGCAGAAGTCGGTTCATCCATAAGAAGCACTTCCGGCTGCACCGCCAGCGCTCTGGCAATACAAAGACGCTGCTGCTGTCCTCCCGACATCCCCAAAGCGCTTTTTTTCAGCCGGTCTTTCACTTCATCCCAGATCGCCGCACTTCTCAGAGATTTTTCAACAATCTCATCCAACTGGCCTTTGCCTTTAATGCCATGGGTTCTCGGTCCATAAGCGATATTATCATAAATACTCATTGGAAATGGATTCGGTTTCTGAAAAACCATACCCACACGCTTTCGCAGAAGGTTCACATCCATATTTCCATAAATATCCTCTCCATCCAGGCGGATATCCCCATCAATTTTACATCCCGGAACCAGGTCATTCATACGATTCAAGGATTTCAGCAATGTGGATTTTCCACATCCGCTGGGTCCGATAAATGCGGTAATTTCTTTCGCACCAATATTTAATTCGATATCTTTTAATGCATGAAACTCTCCGTAATGGAGGTTCATGTCTTTAATCGTCATTTTATAATCTGTGGTCATATTCATATCTTTCCTCTAAGCTTTCACAAATTTCCGGGCTATCAGATTTGACAGACCGTTAATTAACAAGACAATGACTAAAAGTACAACCGCCGTCGCATAGGCTTCATTCATATGGAGGCCTTCATTTGAAAGTGCATACATATGAACAGCCAGTGTTCGTCCAGAACCAAAAAGACTGGATGGTATCTGTGCAACGGTACCCGCTGTAAAGATCAGTGCTGCTGTCTCACCGACAATACGGCCCGTGGCAAGAATAACGCCGGCAAGAATTCCAGGGATCGCTGCCGGAAGTACGATTTTAAAAATCGTCCGGAGCTTTCCGGCACCAAGTCCGAAGCTGGCTTCACGGTATGTATCCGGCACCGCTTTCAGTGCTTCCTCCGTTGTACGCATAACCAACGGAAGAATCATGATGACCATCGTAAAGGATCCGGATAAAATGGACATGCCCCATTTTAATGTTGTTGCAAAAAACATCATACCAAAAAGACCATACACGATGGATGGAATTCCGGATAAAGTTTCTGCCGTCATACGGATAATTTTCACAATCTTACTTTCTTTTCCCGAATATTCCACAAGGAAAATCGCTGCAAATACACCGATCGGAACGGCAATAACCAGCGTCAGTATCGTCATGATCACCGTATTGACCGCCGCCGGAAACAGAGAAACATTTTCCGAATCATATTTAAGTGCAAAAAGACTTGGCTTCAGATAACCGATACCTTTGGCAATAATAAATCCAATTAAGAAAATAAGTACGGCAAATGTCACGATCGCAGAAATCATAACCAGCGCCTTCAATACTGCGGAACCCGGATGGCTCTGCTTTGTCTGCTGCTTACTGTTCATATGTCGCCCTCCTGTTCAGCAGTGTCACAACCAGATTGATAATCAGAATAAATACGAAAAGAACAACACCGGTTGCAATCAATGCCTCTCTGTGAAGATCTGCCGCATATCCCATTTCCAGAACAATATTGGCGGTCATGGTACGGACGCCTTTAAAGAGACCAGCCGGCATTCTTGCCTGATTTCCCGCAACCATGATTACCGCCATCGTTTCACCGATAGCACGTCCGATTCCGAGAACAACACCGGCGATAACACCGGAACGGGCTGCCGGAAGTACGACAAAGAACAAGCTTCGTTCTTTTGTGGCTCCCAGTGCCAGCGAACCTTCATAATAATGCTCCGGCACACTTCGAATAGCGGTTTCAGCCACACCGATAATCGTCGGAAGAATCATAATTGCCAGTAAGATCGATGCTGTCAGCATCGTACTTCCGTCCCGTCCGGTCAGTTCATTCATCATCGGAACGATCAGCACCAAACCGAAGAAACCATAAACAACCGATGGAACACCGGACATCAGATTAACTGCCGCCTGACATAAACGGTAGATTTTTTTCGGACAGTAGGCTGCCATAAATACGGAAGTAAAAATTGCGATCGGAACACCGATCAGCAGTGCAACACCTGTGACACAGATACTTCCCATAATCATTGGGAATATGCCATACAAATTATTTCCCGGTTTCCACTTCCGGCCGAAGATAAAATCCCCAAAACCAATTTCAGCCATGGCCGGTACTCCCCCCGCAAAGAGGAAGATACAAATCAGGGCCACGGCTAAAACGGATGTGAATGCTGCCAGAAAGAAAACCCATTTCATTCCATTTTCTTTATTCAGCTTCATAAGTTATTATTTTACATCCTCCCAGGCTGTAACTTCACCTGTGTAAATTGCTTTGATCTGTTCGCTTGTTAATTCTTTAATTCCGCTTTCGTTATTTACGATAACTGCAATACCATCCTGTGCAATGACTGTTGCAGATAAACCTGCAGATGTTTCGCTGTCTTTTAATTCACGGGAAGCCATACCGATATCGCAAAGTCCGTCAATTGCTGACTGCATACCTGTTGTAGAATCACTCTGCTGAATTTCGATTTCCACATCTTTATTTACAGCAATATAAGCTTCTTTTAATTTTTCCATAACCGGAGTTACGGAAGAAGATCCTGCAACAACAATTTTTCCGGAAACGCCCGCAGCTTCATAAGCCGGCTGATCACCTACAGCAATATAACCGTTTTCTTCAACAACGGTCTGGCCTTCTTCACTCATAATAAAGTTGATAAAATCTTTCGCTGCATCGCTCATGTCTGTTTTGGTTGCGATATTAAATGGACGAACAACTTTGTATGTACCGGAAACAATATTTTCAGGTGTTGCTTCTGCACCGTCTACAGCAACTGCAGTGACTGTTTCATTTAAAGAACCAAGAGAAATGTATCCGATGGCATTGACATCACCTTCAACCGTTGTCATCATAACAGATGTACTGTTTGTAATTTTTGCATCTTCTGTTGTATTGTCAATTTTCTGTCCGCTGGAATCCTTTTCTTCAATTCCAAGGAGTTCGATGAAAGCGCCCCGTGTACCGGAACCGTCTTCTCTGGAAACAATTGTAATATCTCCGGATGCACCGCCTTCTGTTGTAGCTGCTGCTTCCGTTGTCTTTCCCGTTGTATCTGCCGCTTTTGTTTCTTCCTTAGAACCACAGCCTGTTAAAAGAACTGTTCCAATCATTAATGCAGATAATGTCATCATTACTCTCTTTTTCATTTTTCAATCTCCTTAACATTGTTTGTAAAGTTCTCACTACACGACAGATATTAAACATCTTTTGTAAAATCTTAAAGATTTTTTTTGTAAATTTTTTGTTAAACCATTTTACATTAACTTCTTTATGAAGAATTTTCTTTCTGTTTCTTTGATGTTTTTCTCTGTTTTCAAGAATCCTTTGGGATTCATTGACATACATTTATAAAGGCCGCTAAAATGAATTCAAAAAAAGGAGGTTGGCTATGAAGAATCCGTTGATTGCTGAACGCCTGAAATTCTATCGAAAAAAGAATAATCTGACGATTCCCGAAGTTTCCGATCTGCTCTCGACGGCTCAGCCCGTTGCTGAAAAAACAATTTACGGATGGGAAAGCGGGCATACTCAACCGGATGCCGACACTCTGATGCGCCTCTGCTGTATTTACCACGTGGATGATGTTTTGGAATCCTTCGGCTACAAGCCACCCAAAAAATCTGTATTCAATCTGACAACCCAGGAAAAAGATTTGATTGTTGAATACCGGAAGCATCCAGATATGCAGAAGGCTGTCCGAAAGCTTCTTGAACTTGAAAAAGAAACTGAAAAAAAATAAAGGGACCGTAACATAATATTTATGTTTCGATTCCTTTTTTGTTTTTCTTGACCTTCAAAAATATCCGTGATAATTTTAGAATATCTACTATAATCTAAGGGAGCGTTTAATATGCAGTCTGACTATATAATAAAAACCATTGCCCATATCCAAAGTGAATTTCCGGATAAGTTCGGAATCCCGAGACAAAGCGGTCTCGTTGAGGAACTGAAAGCCCGGATTATTTTTGAGCCCGAATACCGGACTCCCGAAGCCTTCAAAGGGCTTGAAGACTTCTCACACCTCTGGCTCATCTGGGGATTTTCCGAAAATATTCGCAGCACCTGGTCCCCGTCGGTACGGCCTCCGCGGCTCGGCGGCAATACACGCAAGGGTGTCTTCGCTACCCGGTCCCCCTTTCGTCCCAATCCCCTCGGTCTCTCCTCTGTAAAACTGGAACGGATTGAATTTCACCCGGTTCACGGACCGGTTCTCCATGTTTCCGGTGCGGATTTAATGAACAACACACCGATTTTTGATATTAAGCCCTATATTCCTTATACGGACAGCCACCCTGAGGCTTCCGAAGGCTTCAGCGGCCCTCATAAAAATCACCATCTGACGGTCTGCTGCCCGGAAGAATGGCTCGATAAAATTCCAAAATCTATACGTGAAAAACTTTTTGCCGTACTCGCCCAGGATCCGAGACCATCCTATCAGAATAATCCGGAGCGGATCTATGGCCTGCGGTTTTCCGGTCTGGAAGTCAAATTCCGAATTCATGATACCCGGCTGACAATCTGTTCCATAGAACCGGATACAGGCCGTGTATCCAATGCATAGAATAAGGTCTGCGGTTTGAAATTATTATTCATTCCTCAGCCCGATTTTTTCTTCGATTTCTTCAAATATACGTTCAATATCCTGAGCACAGCCGGCAAGTATCCGTATACCGACACCCTTTACCGCGCCTGACACCCCATATCGGATTTCTTTATTTTCCGGCCGGTAGCTAAAAAGCTGTTCCTGCTTTTCCTTCGGGCCATAGTAATAAAAGGTTCCCTGATGGGTAAGGCCATCAAAAAACACAAGATTCTCAAGAGACATGTTTGCCGGCTCCAGCAGGCAGTGATCCATCCAGACCAGTTTCCCTTCAACCATTACCCGGATCCGGTTTCGATAATGGGAAAACAGAAAACATTCCCCCATGCCGACTCTTCCTCCGGCCAGAATATCTCCATAAGCAAATTCACTGCCCGCTGCCAGACAGACTTCTGTCCATCCGTCAAATCGACTGCCCTTGAAAGGAATTACCGGACACGGGCGGTAATAAAGGGAAGCGCCTTCTAAAACTTCGATGTTCTGGTGCTTTTCAGCCCCACCTTCTCCCGTGTCGAATATCTTCGTATATGACTGCTCTGTCAGGAGATTTTTGGTCCCGGCACCGCATCGGATATGATAGTCAAAGGTATCTCCTTTTAAAATACCTGCCGATGCCATCATCAGCACGATTTTCCGCCTTTCTCCAAAAGCTGCGGGTATCCCCAGCTTCAGGGGACTTGTAAAATAACTGTCGGTCACTTCTGTCCGTCCGTACCATATGCCGGTTTCCAGTTTCAACTCTGTTGTCATACGTCACCTGCATTCCCTATAAATCTTCCATAAGAACATTTTTCTTAATCCAGTCAACAACTGTATCAACACTGCTGCCACTCATAAGATTTGTAAAAATAAAATCTTTTCCCTGGCGCATCCGCTCTGAATCCCTGGCCATAACTTCGAGACTGGCTCCGACCATCGGCGCCAGATCCGTTTTATTGATAACCAGAAGATCTGACCGTGTGACCCCCGGACCACCCTTTCTCGGTATTTTTTCGCCCTGAGCTACATCAATAACATAAATGGTGGCGTCCGCCAGATCCGGGCTGAAGGTTGCCGACAGATTATCTCCGCCGCTTTCTATAAAAATAATCTCTACATCCGGAAAAGCTTCCGCCATCTCTTCCACAGCTTCCAGGTTCATACTGCAGTCCTCACGGATCGCTGTGTGGGGACAGCCTCCGGTTTCAACACCGGTAATCCGCTCTGCAGGAAGGGCTGAATTCTTAATCAAAAATTCCGCATCCTCTTTGGTATAAATATCATTTGTCACCACACAAATAGAATACTCCTGCGCCATTTTTCGTGTCAGTCGCTCAATGAGTGCTGTTTTTCCCGAACCCACCGGACCGCCCACACCTATTTTTACATAAGACATAAATTTTCAGCCTCCTTGTTTATCTTACGACATATATTGTCTGGAATATAATTCCTCATGATTCATACAATGAATCTCCATTCCGCAGCCGGAAACACCCAGATCCATAATATCCGTCTTCATGGCATCACCCACAGCCCGGCTCAGATCCTTCATGGATGAAAATAATACCCTCTGCCCTTCCATCTGGCTTAATGGAACCAGTTTGACACAATTATTCACAATTGCCGAAAGAGCACTGTAACCGTACATGGTCAGCACCATTTCTTCAGGGAGTCCCTTTTCTGCACCATAAAGCCCGATTGCTGCCGGATGAAGTCCTGAAGCTGTTCCCAGCCGGACGCATTGCTGATACCAGTCGAGCATTTCTCCCAGGTCTCCGATCGCTGCTCTGGCTTTCATATAGCGGCGTCCCATACGGATACTTCCGCTTCTGACCTCGCTGGCTCCTTTCATCACTGTTCCGACAGCATCCAGCTCCAGAATGACCTCCCTGTCCCGGGCATTTCGATAAGCAAGGGAGACGATCCCAAGATCACTGCAGGGAAAAATCTGAAGAAATCCCCGAATATAATCTTCCAGATCTTTTCCGGTCTGAATGCGGTCGCGCAGTACGTAATCCTCCAGTCCATTGGACAATGTAAAAGCCCCCACCGGGAAAAATGCATCCAGAGACTGCATCATCCCTAAAAAGCCCATATCCTCAGTCATGGCTGTGTCCATGTCCGTGACAGACTGTAAAATGCCGGAATTCCCCTAGCATTTTCTCCGGGGCAAAGCCCAGCTTCTCCAAATAGAGAAATGTCGGCTCATCATAAGGCACACTGACCCGGTCCTCTTCGATGGCCAGAGATAAATGCCGGTTTCCCAGTTCAAAACAGAGTCTTCCCATCGCCTGCATCGAAGTAACTTTAACGACCGTCAGTTCGCATGGCAGAATCTTTACAGCAATAATCCGCTTTTCATCCGCATAGAGAATGTCCCCTTCATGAAGATGATTCTGAAGACGGATACCGATATCCTCCCCGTTTTCCAGCGTTTTCCGCAGCAGCTTTTTATCCAGTTCATACCATTCCAGCCCGACATAATCCACCGGTCTGCCTTCTGCCGGATAATCTCTCAAATTTCCAATCGTTTTTTCAACAATCATTTTGACACCGTCCCTCTTCTAAAACATAAAATATTTCTGCGCCAGAGGAAGTACCTCCGCCGCTTCACAGCAGATCCGTTCACCGTCTACACGGACCTCGTAATTTTCCGGGTTGACCTGAATATCGGCGATCACATCATTATTTTTCATATCTTTTTTCCCGATATCCCGGCAATGACTTACCGGAAGGACCTGTCGGCTGAGTCCGAGCCGCTCTTTAATCCCGGAAGCCCAGGCAGCTTTAGATACAAAGGTTATACAGGTATTTTTACGTGCACGTCCATAAGCGCCGAACATATTCCGGTAAATTACCGGTTCTGGTGTCGGAATCGATGCATTGGCATCGCCCATCCGGGAAGCCATAATAAATCCGGCCTTCAGGATCATTTCCGGTTTCGCACCAAACATGGCCGGTTTCCAAAGCACCAGATCCGCCATCTTGCCGACTTCCACAGAACCCACATAATCGGAAACACCATGGGTGATCGCCGGATTAATCGTATATTTGGCCACATATCGCTTCACCCGAAAATTATCGCTGCGTTCACTGTCTTCCGGCAGGGGGCCCCGCTGCTGTTTCATCTTATCTGCTGTCTGCCAGGTTCTTGTAATGACTTCACCGACTCTGCCCATCGCCTGTGAATCAGAACTCATCATTGAAAATATTCCCATATCATGAAGCACATCCTCGGCAGCAATGGTTTCCGGCCGGATTCTTGAATCTGCAAAGGCAATATCCTCCGGTACCTTTTTATCCAGATGATGACAAACCATCAGCATATCCAGATGTTCATCCAGCGTATTTTTTGTATAAGGCATTGTCGGATTCGTCGATGACGGAAGCACGTTCGGGAAGGATGCCGCCCGGATAATATCCGGTGCATGGCCGCCGCCGGCCCCTTCTGTATGATAGGTATGTATGGTACGTCCTTTAAATGCTGCAATCGTATCTTCAACAAAGCCGGCCTCATTCAGTGTATCTGTATGAATTGCCGCCTGGACATCGTATTCATCGCAGACAGTCAGACAATAATCGATGGCCGCCGGTGTGGATCCCCAGTCTTCATGGAGTTTCATGCCGCAGGCTCCGGCTTCAATCTGTTCCTTCAACGTCTCCGGATTTGCTGAATTTCCTTTTCCGAGATACCCGAGATTTACCGGAAGTTCTTCTGCCGCTTCCAGCATCCGTTCCATATGAAACCGGCCCGGTGTACATGTCGTCGCATTTGTTCCATCTGCCGGTCCGGTGCCTCCGCCGATCATGGTCGTCACTCCACTGTAAAGCGCTGTTTCCACCTGGGTCGGACTGATAAAATGAATATGGGTATCCAGACCGCCGGCAGTCAGAATCAATCCTTCGCCGGCAATAATCTCCGTTCCGGCACCAATGACAAGCTTTTCATCCACACCATCCATCATGGCCGGATTTCCGGCTTTGCCGATGCCGCAGATTTTTCCGTCTTTTATCCCCACATCCGCTTTAACGATTCCCCAGTAATCCACAATGACCGCACTCGTAATGACCGTATCCGGACACTGGTCATCCGGAACACGGCATGACTGCCCCATACCGTCACGCAGCGATTTTCCGCCGCCGAACTTGGCTTCTTCGCCATACACCGCATAGTCCTTCTCTATCTCGATGATCAGGGACGTATCTGCCAGACGTATCCTGTCACCGGTTGTTGCTCCGTACATATCGGCATATTTCGCTCTGCTGATTTTATTCATTTTCTGTCACCCCCTTAAATCCTCTTTCTGCCGCACGATGTATCGCTTTCTTCCGGATTCCCGGATCATCCAGCGGGCCCTCTGCCAGACCGTTCAATCCATAGCCTTCCCGGCTGCCTCCGATTTCCACAAGATCCACCTGCCGTGTCTCTCCCGGTTCAAACCGCACTGCCGTTCCTGCAGGAATATCCAGCCGCATACCATATGCAAGATTCCGGTTAAAGTCAAGCGCTTTATTAACTTCAAAAAAATGAAAATGAGAACCCACCTGAATCGGTCGGTCCGCAGTATTCGTTACATAGATTTGAGCTGTATCCTTTCCTTTGTTTAATTCAATATCTCCCGGTTCTGTAAAAATTTCTCCCGGATGGAGCATTCCTTTTCCTAAAATCGGCTGATGCACCGTTACAAGCTTCGTTCCATCAGGAAATGTGGCCTCAAGCTGTATTTCATGAATCATTTCCGCAACACCGTCCATCACATCCTCACCGGTCAGCATCTGTCGTCCCATCTGCATCAGCTCGGCAACGCTGTGTCCGTCTCTTGCCAGTTCCAGAAGCTGAGCGCTGATATAAGCAATCGCCTCCGGATAATTCAGTTTCAACCCGCGGGCTTTCCGCTCCATGGCAACCTGACCGGCCAGATGGAGCATCAGCTTATCCGTTTCTCTTGGTGTTAAATACATTCCAATGACCTCCCGAATTTTAACTTAATATATTGCTCAATCACATCCACACAGTTTTCCCTTCCGATCCGCGCACTGTTTAATGTCATATCATAGTTCACAGGATTCGTCCATATACCTCCCTGGGTATAATAGTTATAGTAGTCTGCGCGATATTTATCGGTTTTTTCTATCATTCTTGCAGCTTCATCAGCGTCCACACCCATCTTATTCATAATGGATTTCAAACAGGCCTCTCGCGGAGCTTCTATATAAATACTGATGACATTCGGATAGGAACGAAGAACATAATCCGCACATTTTCCGATAATCACACAGGACTCTGACATAACAAGCTGTCGGATAATCTGACTCTGGATATTAAACAGATTTACATCCGAAGTAAATGCTTTCATATAAGGTTCAGCAATGGAAGTAAAAGGAACTTTTTTCAGGTAACCGAGGAATTTTTTCCGGCTTTTCAGCCGTTCATCCACCTCATTAAATAAACGTTCACTGATTCCGCTGTATTCGGAAGCCATTCGCAAAATCTGGGACTCATAGCAGGGAATTCCGAGACGCTCTGCCAGTCTGCTTCCGATTTCTTTTCCACCGCTGCCAAATCCTCTCGCAATAGTAATGACATAATGCTCCATAACACCCTCTCCTTTCATATCTTCGCAAGCCGCCGATCTTTCTTTGCCGCCGCTTACTCTGCCATATATTTCAGAATTTTTTCTCTCGGAATCTGGCGTGTTTCGCCTTCCAGTACGATATCTCCTTTTTCCATAATGTAAAGATTATCCGAGATACCGAGAACAAAATCCAGATACTGTTCAACAATCAGTACGGTGATGCCAAGCTCCTGATTGACCCGTCGGATTGCCACACCGATATCCTCGATAATTGACGGCTGAATACCCTCCGTCGGCTCATCCAGAATCAGAATTTTGGGTTTTGTGACCAGTGCCCGCGCAATTGCCAGCTGCTGCTGCTGTCCACCGGACAGATCACCGCCGTTGCGCCGTGCAAAGTCCGGAAGAATTGGAAAAAGATCATATATATATTCCGGTACCTTTCCGCCGCCAATGGCCTTCAAGCCCAGTTCCAGATTTTCCTGAACGGTCATCTGTGGAAAAATTTCCCTGCCCTGAGGCACATAACCGATACCGAGTTTCACCCGGTCATAGGTCGGCATCTTTATCATCTCCTGATTTTCCAGCATCACAGAGCCTGACGGTGTTTTGATCAGTCCCATAATACCTTTGAGGGTTGTGCTTTTTCCGACACCATTTCGTCCGATCAAACAAACGATTTTTCCGTCCGCCACCTCAAGATTCAAATCTTTGATGACATTACTCTCGCCGTATCCGGCACTCATATGATTAATTATCAGCATAGCGCTCGCCTCCTCTTCCAAGATATACGGCCTTAACTGTTTCATCTGCCAAAACCTCGGTCACGCTGCCCTCCATAAGAACTTTTCCCTCATGGAGCACCGTTACTGTATCGGCAATCTGCTTAACAAATTCCATATCATGCTCTACAACGATTACCGTACATTCTTTCTTGATTTCCTTCAGAAGATCTCCGGTCTTAAACGTCTCCCGTTTTCCCATACCGGCTGCCGGCTCATCCAGCATAATAATCTCCGGTTTCTGCACAAGCTGCATGGCAATTTCAAGCCACTGCTTCTCACCGTGAGCCAGAAAACCTGCCAGAATATCCGTCCGTTCTTCAAGACCGACTTTTTTCAGAACTTCCAGAATCCTTGCTTCATCCTCCGGAGACAAATGATAAAAAATACTCTGCCATATGCCTTTATGTCCCTTCAAAGAAAGTATCATATTCTCCATCACCGTTAATTCGACAAATACAGATGGCACCTGAAATTTCCGTCCGACACCTTCATTGACAATTTTATATTCTTTCATACCCGTCAGCCGTATTGCATCCCCTTTTTCCGGATAAAAATGGATCGTTCCGGCGGTCGGCTTTGTTTTGGCACAGATAATATCCAGCAATGTCGTCTTTCCTGCACCATTCGGACCGATAAAAAAATGAATATCGTGACGCCGAATATTGATATCCACATCGGTCAGTGCCTTAAATCCGTCAAACACAACGGATATATGTTTAATTTTTAATACATCATCCCGGGTTTCTATCATTTAAGCCGCCTCCTTTTTTGTCTTTGAACGCTGAATTCCGGATGAAAGCTGATGTTTCACCAGCCCTACAATACCGCCTTTGAAAAAGAGGATCGTTATGCAGAAAATCGCACCGATGATATACTGCCAGATACTCGCCAGTGTTCCCGAACTCAGATTATATTCACAAAGGTTTATAAAAAATGTACCGATAATGGCACCGATAATCGTACCCCGGCCTCCGACAGCTACCCAGATAACCATCGTGATGGAAAAAGCAATCGTCATCTGAGACGGCGTAATACTTCCGTTGAAATTTACAAACAAAGCGCCGCCAATGGCCGTCAATACCGCAGAAAGGGTGTAAATAAAATTTTTATAGTTATTAACACAATAACCGGAAAAATAGGTTCTGTTTTCGCCGTCACGGATGGCAATCAGTATTTTTCCAAATTTGCTCTTTACCAGAAAAGACGCCAAAATATAAACAAGCATCAGCGCTGCCAGCGCCACAAAAAACATACTCAGCAGATGTCCACGGTTTGCATTGCCCCGTGTACTTCCAAAAATGGATGTAAAATCCGTAATTCCGTTATTTCCGCCGGTATACTTGGAATTAGCGATAAAAAGGGAATAGGCTGCCCAGGTCAGAGCCTGTGTAATAATCGAAAAACACACGCCTTTTATGCGGCTGTGAAATACAAAAAATCCAAGTACAGCAGCAAGTAATCCGGGTATAAGAATAATCAGAAATAATGCCAGCGGAAAGTTCAGAAAGGGTTTCCAGAACAGCGGTAATTCGCTCAACCCACCCGTCTGCATAAATTCTGTAATCGTTCCGCCATTATCCCGGAGTCTGAGATACATCGCCATCGCATACCCTCCGAGGCAGAAATAAATTCCGTGCCCGAGACTGAGCATCCCCGTATATCCCCAGATCAAATCCAGAGCAATAGCAACAATCGAATAGCAGATACATTTCCCGAGAAACTGTATCATCGATGTAGATGACACAAGAAAAGGACTTGCTGCCAGAAGTATCATTATAATCGTAAAACAAAGATGTGCACCTCTGCCCTCCAGCTTACTTTTACCACGCATGTTCCGTACCTCCTATTCCTCATCCAGACTGCGGCTGCGAATAACAAACAGCCCCTTTGGTTTAAACTGTAAAAATACAATAATAATCAACAGGACGATTGCTCTTGCAACCGAAGCACTCTGATACGCTTCTACGATAATACTTGAAAATCCGATAATCATGGCACCGATAACTGTTCCCAGAAGATTTCCGACCCCGCCGAGCACGACGGTCATAAATGAATAAACAATATAACTCTGTCCAACCGTCGAATCCACAGAACCCAGCAATGCAATCGAACATCCGGCAACACCCGCCAGTCCACTGCCAATGGCAAATGTGACACAATCGACTTTCTTTGAATTGATTCCCATACACTGGGCCATTGACCGGTTCTGCATCGTTGCACGCATCTGAGCGCCAAAGGCTGTCTTATTCATAAGCAGCCAGATCAGGGCCAGGCACACGATAACCATCGCTATAATAAATATCCGGTTGTAAGAAAATGTGCAGTCGCCGAGTTTGATACCACTTTTCAGAAAATCCGGTGCATTCACATTGACGCCCTGAGAACCGAAAATACTCCGTGCCGCCTGCTGAAGAATCAGACTGATTCCCCATGTTGCCAGCAGGCTGTCCATCTTTCTGCCGTATAATCTTGTAATCAGTGTTTTTTCCATAATGCATCCCAACAAAAATGTCAGAATAAAAGCAAATGGAATGGCAATGATATAATAAAGATTACCGCTCTTTCCAAAAGCACTGATAAAAATCTGCTGCATGATGAATGTCATATAGGCTCCAATCATTACAAATTCACCATGAGCCATGTTGATGACGCCCATCAAACCGAAAGTAATCGATAATCCCAGGGCCACCAGAAGGTAAATCGAGCCTAAACTGAGTCCGTTAAATAATGTATTGATTAAATCTGCCACAATATGTACCTCCATTATCCCGCTTTATACACCGGAAATGGCAGTCCGTCCTATGTCCGGGCTGCCATTTCCCGATTTTCCATCCTGTCTCTGTCCGTTATTCCAGTGGCTTGACACCCGCTTCCACTGCCCAGTCATAAGTTTCCAGATATGGGTCCGGTGTCACTGGTCCGTCCGTTGCATATACTTCATAAATAAGGCCATCTTCGCCCACCTGTCCGATACGTACCGGTTTTGCCAGGTGATGATTTCCACCGTCAATCGTTACTGTACCTTCCGGTGCATCATAAGAAATTTCTCCGGTTTCAATGGCTTCAAGAACCTTATCGACTTCAAAGCTGCCTGCTTTTTCACAAGCGGCTTTCCAGAGATAAACGGCATCATAAGCAGCTTCTGCCGGATCTGAAGTTACCCGGTCTTCACCGTAAGCTTTTTTATATGCAGCAACAAATTTTTCATTTTCTTCTGTATCCGTTGTCTGATAGTAGTTCCATGAAACCATATGTCCTTTCAGAATATCCGAACCGATCGTCGCTACTTCTTCCTCCGCAATGGAGAAGGACATGGTCATATATTTATCGCTTGTGTAATTCTTTTCTGACATCTGTTTAAAAAAGGATACATTTCCCGTACCATTCAGTGTATTAATGATCACATCCGGTTGTGCCTCTTCAATCTTAGAAATAATCGCTGCAAAATCTGTCTGGGACATATCCGCATATTCTTCACCGACAACTTCAAGTCCGGCATCTTTTACCTGTGCGGAAATAAGCATATTTGCTGTCCGAGGAAATACGTAATCTGAACCGAGTAAAAAGAATTTTGTATAACCCTGTTCGATCAGGTATTCAATGGCCGGAACAATCTGCTGATTTGGCGCTGCGCCGGTATAGACAATATTTTCAGAGGATTCCATGCCCTCATACTGGATCGGATAGAATAAAAGTGCATTGTAATCTTCAAAAATTGATTTAACCGCTTTTCTTGAAGAGGATGTCCAACATCCAAAGACTGTAGAAATACCATCCTGATCAATCAGCTTTTCCGCCTTAGTCGCAAAGGTTGACGGATCTGACGCACCATCTTCTTCCTGATATTCAATCTGCTTTCCGAGAACACCACCGCTCTCATTAATCTCCTGAATCGCCAGCTTTTCCGCATCCAGCACTGCCTGCTCGGAAATAGCCATGGAACCAGTCATCGAATGTAAAAGTCCGACTTTTACCGTATCACCGCTGCTTCCTTCTGCCTTTTCAGAACCGCCGCACGCTGTCATCGATGCTATCATGGTCATCGCCGTAATAATCGCTGCTAATCTCATAATTCCTTTTTTCATAACGCTACCTCTCTTTCCTGTCTTCCATTGGTGTCACATCATCATCGAAAAAAAAAGGAGCCACTATCCGTTATGGATTGTGACTCCCTTGCCCTCTTCTTTGTATTTCATTTTTGATGTTGCATTTAATTTATCACAAGATTTTCAAAAAAAACACCTTGAAAAACCGATTTTTACCATGGTATTTCAGACTTTCCCTAATTTTTTATAGGCTGCCGGTGTCATTTGTACAACACTTTTAAATATCTGTGAAAAATGATCCGGTGAAGCATAGCCCAGAAGATCACTGACCTCATAGACCTTATATGTGCCCTGTTCAATCAGTTGTTTTGCATACTCCATCTTAATCTGATTATAAAAATTCCGGAAGGTATGCCCGGTTCTGAGTTTCACCCGCCGTCCAATATAATCTTTATTCATTCCCAGTACTTCCGCCACCTCTTCCATTGTCAACTGACGATGGATATTTTCCCACAGATAATCGCAAAGCTTCACCATCATCAAATCCCCTTCCAGCTTCGAATCCTCAAACAGTTTTTCTGCCAATCCGTTCATACCATTCTTATTTTGATTTCTGAGATGTGTGCCGACTTTGGACAGCACAGCTTCCAGGTCCGACTCCAAAACCGGTTTAACCAGATAATCCAATGCACCAAGATGAAGCCCTTCTCTCGCATATTCAAAATTATGGTGCTCACTGACAAACACAAATAAAAGTCCCGGATATTTCTCCACTGCCTGTTTCATCAACGTAATGCCATCCATTAACGGCATTCTTATATCTGTGAAAACGACATCTACAGAAACTTTTCCCAGCAATTCCAATGCCCGAACACCATTTTCGGCCTCTGAAGTAATAGAAAAACCATTCCTTCCCCATGTTTTCATCTCTTTATATGTACCACGAAGATCATCCTCATCTTCAACCAGCATCGCACTGTACATAAGCGGTTACCTCCTGTGCTATCTCCCTGTTTTTGCACCTCAAAAAACGAAAAAGGACATATTATGCCCCATTGCATATATATATCCCTTTTTATCGTGACCTATCATACTACAAATTTATATTTGTGTCAATGTCTCACTTTATGGAATTTTTCACCCCGGCAGACTGTCCCTGACACACAGCGTCCCCCATCCAACCATGGGATTGGGATATTCCCTAATTCCCGGAAGAGGTCGTGCCCCGTATCTTAAATAGGCTTTCACTTTCTCTCCGTAAAGAAAGGGATCATTGCCATCGGTAATACCGTATTGCATCAGAAGGGCGCTTCCCCCCGTCACAAAGGGCGTGGCAAAGGACGTCCCATCAACAGTAACAAACTGATTGTTTGGCGCTGCCGTACGAATTCCAACCCCCGGCGCCGCCAGATCCGGTTTGATTCCGCCATTGACCGTAAAACCTCTTCCCGAAAAATCTGCATAAACTTCCCGGATACTGTCATAGGCCCCCACAGTAATAACTCTCGAAGCCGTTGACGGAATCGTCAGTGTTGTATCCGGTGTCGGATGCAAAAAACGTGTTCCCGGATTTAAAATACTGGCAGATGGCATCCAGAAATTCACTTCTCCCTCAACAATCCGCTGAGGTATCAGCCGGAACCGCCATTGACCGCTGTCCAGATAATTCCCCTTCGGAATAAAATCCACAAAAATTTCCTGAAAATAGCTGTAGGGACTCGGTTCCCCATAATAAATAAGTATTTCTGTCTGTCCGATGGTAAAACGCTGGGTTCCGAGCAGAGGCTGAAAATATCCGGCTTTCTGTCCGCCCGGCCCGATCAGTTCTAAAAAAATATCATCCACATAGGATTTCCATATCTGAATATTCAAAGAGGTTTCATAGCTCTGAACCAGGAAGGGAATCTCGGTATCTCTGCCCATTTCCAGCACTTCCGATGTATGACCTGCCCCGTTCCCCTCATTTCCCGTACCCACCGAAATCACATTTTTCCAATAATCTGCCATCGTATCCAGATAAGTTTCCACCAGACTGTTTCCACTATGGGATCCATATGTATTTCCAAAACTCAGGTTTATCGCAATGGGACGGCCGGTTTCCAGCGCTTTTTCCAGCACATAATTTACGGCCTGCATCAACTCTGTTGTCTTCGGAAAAGATTCCGGCCTTGGCACCCCCAGCCGGACAACAATCAGCTCACTTTCATAGGCTACTCCCGAGTTTCCGGCGGCAATGGCCGCTACCGCCGTGCCATGCCCCGAAATATCTGTCGTCAGCGGCGGTCCTCCCTCTGCCAGGGATCGGTTAAAATCCTCCTGACTAAATTCCTGCCCGATTTTGTAGCCTTCCGGCGGCCTTCCCTGCAGTGACTGATCCCACATATATAAAATTCTGGATGTGCCATCCGGCTTTAAAAATTCCGGATGCCGGTAATCAATGCCGGAATCAATAATTCCAACCAATATCCCCCGGCCCGTCAAATTCAGGGGCGGAATCTGAACCAGAGAAATACAGGATGCCCGCTTTCCCTGTGCCACCTGAAAATACAGCCGTTTCGGTTTTTCCACATATTCGATTTCCGGCCACTCGGACACCCGTGGAATCAGTCCTTCCGGCACTGTCAGAATCGCATATCCGTTTTGAAGACCTACAACCTGAATTCCAAAGGCTTCATACTTTTCGATGTCTCCCGTATACTTTACAATCAATTCCCAAACCTTTTCCTCCGGAGAATATCCGACCTCCAATACCTCAGACTTTTCCCTTTCCTCAGGCGTTGCTGAAAGCGCCAGATTTAAAAGATTCTCCAACTTTTGATCGATCATTGCATCTGTCTCCGTTTTTTTCTATATTTATTCAACCCTCAGATCTTTCATACACTTTTCCTTTACAAGGCCGCCAAAAGGCACTATGATATTTATAATAAACATTAAAGGAGTCACACCTCTATGAAACGAATATTAGCGATCATCGGCATTGTTCTTTTGTTTGGAATGTACGTATCCACTTTGATTTTTGTCCTTATAGATTCCGAACTGGCTTTCACACTCTTCAAAGCCTCCATTCTCTTAACAATTGCCGTTCCATGCCTGATTTATGCCATTCTTCTCGTGTATAAGGCTATAAAAAATCGAAAATAGTCAAAAAGATTAATAAAATCTAAACTTGAAAATTGTAAAATTTAGAATTCTTTAATTTGTAAGACACATTTGGGACACATTTTGTCACTATAATAAAGCCATAGTAATTAATCATTACTATGAAGTGATTTGATTTTTTCATAACATCTGCCTGGCAGCGACATCTGCCAGGCCCCCTCGCTTTCCCCCTATATTTTTTAATATAGTTACAAATAATAAACTCATTACAAAAAAAGTGGCTGTTTTTTACAGCCACTTTTTTTATTTTATATTCCTCCGTCAAAGATCAATTTTAATGAAAACGGCGTGACTTCCGTCACGCCGTCCCTAAAAAACACATCGTTTTCAGTTTTCAAAGCAGCTTTTTATAAATCCGGTCCTAAAGCTGCCATAATGGCTTTCAAAGCTAATTCTTCGTCCTCACCGTCACAGATAACTTCAAATTCTGAATTCTGTTTAATTCCCAGACTCAATATGCTCAATAAGCTTTTTCCGTTCACATTGCGTCCACCGCTTGAAAGATAGATTTCGCATTTTTTAAATTTAATCGCGGCTTCTGCAATATCTCCCGCCGGTCTTAAATGGACCCCAATAGGATTTTTTACAAATACTTTTTCCTTTACCATAATTTCCACCCCCAGCATCTTATTATTCAAGTATGAATCTGCTTTATTATAACATACTTTGAGCAGAAAATTTCATATTATTTTCCTAAATGAAGATATTTCTCTTTTGTGGCCATACCGCCCCGGATATGCCGTTCTTTTTTGTTCACATCCAAAACATTCCGCACCTCTTTTGCCAGGGATGGATTTATCTGGCCAAGCCTGTCTGTGCAGTCTTTATGAATGGTGGACTTGGAAACGCCGAACTTCTTTGCCGCCTGCCGGACGGTGGCCTTTTCCTCAATAATATAATTCGCTATTTCTGCTACACGTTCTTCTATGTATGCTTTCAAGGAAATCCCCCTGAAAATCTTTTTTACATTTTATGCAGTGTAAGAAATGCTTATTACATAAGCTATCCAATCTTCCTGTCCATGATGCAGTTAACAACCGCTCCGGAAGTTTTCTTTCCAGTATTCAAACTCCGGAATGGAAACCGGTTTTGAAAAAATATATCCCTGAACCATATTACATGAAATTTCCTTCACAAAGGCCAGCTGGTCACCGGTTTCAATGCCTTCAGCAACGGTTTCAATACCAAGCTCTGCTGAAAGCTCCACAAAATTTTTGACAATTTTCTGTGCCCGCTGATTCCCGATGCCCACAAAAAACTGACGATCCAGTTTAATAATATCTACATCAAACTCTTTAAGAAGCGCCAGAGCTGAATACCCAACGCCGAAATCGTCCAGAGAACACCGGAAACCGTGTTCATGCATATCACCAATGGATTTTTTCAAAATTTCCCTTTGCTGGGCATCCACAAAAATAGATTCTGTCACTTCAAACTCAATCATATCATCCGGAATACCGTATTTCTCCTTTAATTTATAAAAAGCCTCAAGAAAATTTGGCGTCCGAAAATGTATCCGGGATAAGTTCACCGAAATCGTCATGAGTTCCTCTCCCGCATCCATCCATTTTTTCATAAGAATACAGACTTCTTCAAACATATATACATCCAGCATACAGATTTTATTTGATTTTTCAAATACCGGAATAAAATCCGACGGAAAGATGGATCCAAATTTCGGATGGGTCCAACGGACAAGGGCCTCCGCACCGCCGATTTTCCGATCAGATACCCGGACTTTCGGCTGAAGATAAACTTCAAATTCATGATTCTTAATGGCCGAATCAAAGGACGCATTGATTTCCTGGGCCTTCTTAATCCGGGCGATCAGGCTATCGCTGTAAAAGACACACTTTCCATCATTTTTATGGAAGCTGCAGGCCAGCCTCGCCCGCTCCTGCAGAACATCAATATCCAAATCAGAATCATCAATAAGACAGGCTCCCTGAATCAGATCCAGATGCAGCCGGATATTTCCGGAACACCGGAATGTATTGATTTCACGGACCATTTCATCCAGACGCTCCTGTATTTTTTCCGGTTCCCTTTCCGTAAGGCACATCAGAAAATGATCTCCGTCTGCCCGGGCCCCCGTCTCTCCCGGTTGTATATGGCGCTGAATCACCTCTGAAACATACTTCAGCACTTCATTACCTACTGAGACGCCCATATTGCTATTAATAAATTTAAAATCTCTGATATTCAAAAAAACAATGCTCCGGGTATTTGGTCGAATCTCCGGCTTCAGTTTTTCATATTCCAGACGGAATGCCGACCAATTCGGTCCTCCGGTCAGGGAATCGGTAAAAGCGATACGCTCCATATATTTTTTATTTCTGCTGTAAAACCGGATAATCGCCACCAGAAAGAGGATAAATATAACAACAATGCTGCCAATAAAAATAAAGGAATGCATCACATGCTCACCGACTTCTTTGGAAATTAAATCCTGAGGAATCAGTGTCAGCAAAATCCAGTCATTAACATTCAGCGAGTGATAGGACATCATAACCGGCATACCATTCACCGAAGTAAACTGAAAAACGCCGGAATTCTGTTCTTTCAAATCCTGCTCCATACGCCGAACCGCATTCTCCGATGATTTATTCTGTCCTTCTTTAAAAATGTCATTTAGCTGAAGAAAGGGTTCTAAATCGGTTGGAGAAATAACCACTTTCCCCTGACTGTCCACAATGCAGGTCAGCCCTTTGTTATTAAAGCCTTCCGGCTGGATCAGCTTCTGTATATTTTCTTTTTTGCGCACTCCGGCCAGCACCTGAACAACCTGTCCATCCTCATATACCGGTACAGAAAAAATCAGACTCTGTCCGGAAGCATAAACAATCGAAGATTCACCTTCAAAAGAAGCCTTCACACCGGATAAGTCCGACAGCCCCTGAATATCAAAATTCTGTGGTACTGTTGTTCCATCATCATTAATCAATATTAAACTGTCAAACTCCTGAATCTGTGCCTGTTTGCTCAAAAATCCACTCAAATCCCCGACTGAAGAAGCCTCGGAAATCACAGCCGACGTCTGTGCCACTGCCTTAAGAAATGCATTCAGCCGGGAAGAAATATCATTTTTCAACTGATAGGAAACTTCTTCAACATAGTGTTCTGTCGCTTCGTCCAAAGTCCGCTGAATTTCAGAAGTATCCCAGATAAGCATAAAAACCGAAAGAAATAAAAGAACAAAGATAATCCCTGTCCGAATCTTCCATGTAAATACAAATTTATTATATCGCATAATTGTTTTTGCATTCTTCATATGATTTCTCCTGATTTTTCCACTGTTACTGCCATTATTCAGCTTTATACTATCATATTTTAAATTTGGAAACAATCCCAAAAAAACGGCCTTTTCTTATTTTTTACAAATTCTTCTTGAGAAACATTCCGGCGGCTGATATAATTTTAATCCTAACACTTCGTTGTTTGGGAGGGGATTATTATGGATCAGTTAAAAAGAAACGAAATTATTGAAGGGGTTATCTGGAAACAACTGCTTTTTTTCTTTTTTCCAATCGTTTTGGGAACCTTTTTCCAGCAATTTTATAATACCATCGATGCTGTCGTCGTTGGCCGCTTCGTAGGTAAAAATGCCCTGGCCGCCGTCGGAGGCTCCGCAGGTCAGATTCAGAATCTGGTCATCGGATTCTTTACCGGCCTGACATCGGGGGCTTCGGTCATTGTTTCCCAGTTTCTCGGTTCCAGAGACGGGAACCGGGTCAACGAAAGTATTCATACGATATATGCTTTTTCCATTATCGGCAGTGTCATTGTCATGATTCTCGGCCTTCTTCTTTCTCCGTCCATTCTTGAGATGATGAATACGCCGCCGGAACTCATGGCAGAATCTGTCGTTTACCTGAGAATTTATTTTGCAGGAATTTTCTTTGTATTTATTTATAATTCAGGCTCCAGTATTCTCCGGGCTCTGGGTGACTCCAAGCGCCCCCTTTATTATCTGATTGTCTGTTCAATTATCAATATTATACTGGACCTGCTTATGGTCCTTGCCTTCAATATGGGCGTTGCCGGCGTTGCCATCGCCACTCTGATTTCTCAGGCAGTGAGCAGTCTTCTTGTCACCCGGGCCCTGATCAAATCGGAAGGTCTGTGCCAGTTTTCCTTAAAGAAAATCCGCTTTCACAGACAGATGCTGAAAGCCCAGCTTTCCATCGGCCTTCCCGGAGGCTTTCAATCCACCATGTACAATCTGTCAAATATTATTGTACAGGCTGCTTTGAATGTCTTCGGAACAAACACAGCAGCAGCCTGGGCCGCCTATGGAAAAATGGACGCTATTTTCTGGATGATCAGCGGTTCCTTCGGCATTGCGATCACAACCTTCGTAGGTCAGAACTACGGCGCCGGAAAAATACAGCGTGTCAAAAAAAGCGTTTACATATGCACCGGCATGGACCTGATCACGTCCATCGGCATGACCCTGATCTTATTCATATTCCGCATACCTCTGTTCCGCATTTTCACCACCGATGCAACGGTGGTTCAGATTGGTGTGAGTATGCTTGAGGTCATTGCCCCATGTTATACCATTTTTGTATTTATCGAGGTTTTATCCGGCGCCCTCCGTGGAATGAGCGACGTTCTGATTCCGATGTTTATGACCATGTTCGGTATCTGCATTCTTCGAATCGTCTGGATTTTCCTTATTGTTCCGATGAATCCGACCCTTGAAATGACCATCCTGAATTATCCGGTCACATGGATTTTTACAGCAATACTTTTTATTGTTTATTATATTTATAAAACTCAACGATTAAAAGCCTAATTTTGACAACTTTTTATCGCTGAGATAACTAATCATATTTCAAAAAAACAAAAGATGGAGGAAAGAACTATGAAAAAATTTGTTGAAGAATTTAAACAATTCGCTCTTCGGGGTAATGTTATGGACATGGCCGTCGGTGTTATCATCGGTGGTGCTTTTACCGGAATCATTACATCTCTGACAGAAAACTTTATTACGCCCCTTCTGAACTTTATCATCGGCGGAACCCGGTACACCCTCTCGGATATCATCGGTTTTGGATCCAACTTTTTAGGTGCCGTTGTCAACTTTATCCTCATGGCCTTCATTCTGTTCTGCCTGATTAAGGCTATTAACAAACTGATAACCCTCGGCCGCAAAGAAGAGGCTCCGGCAGCACCGACAACCAAAATCTGTCCATTCTGTAAGAGCGAAATTCCAATTGAGGCGACACGTTGTGCTCACTGCACTTCTGAGCTTCCGGAAGAGGCATAAAATCAGATTCAAAACAGAAACTGAAAACCACGCAACACCACTCTATTATATAGGACTTAGCTTAAGATGCCTGAATATTTTTTTCAGGCATCTTATTTTTAAACAAAAAAACAGCCAGCAGGACAGCGACCAGGCCTCCGGTCATTTTTGCCCCGATCAAAGCTCCCAGCAAATCCGGCTGCACATTCATCGTAAACCCTATATGGGCTGCAAACATCGAAGCCGCGCTGACAATATAGGCCGTATTCACAATCTTTCCAAGCCGGTCCATATCTTTCAGCATAATAAGCTGCGGAAGTACACTGACGGTTCCCACAAACAATCCGGCAATACTCACCTCATTCAGGCCTATTTTTCCGCCGATCCGGCCAAAGGGCTTCTTTAACACCCTTTGAAGAAATTCTGCCGCCGGAAGACTTCCCAGCATGACAATTCCAATCGACGCAACAACCTCCAGCCCCTCTTCAATCGGATACAATCCCGGGACCAGCGTCTGTCCGGTCATATACTGGACGGCGCCAAGTATCAGC
>DBGCEW010000081.1:0-5585 GCA_048357495.1 Frisingicoccus sp. | reverse complement strand
CAGTGGTCATATTCAGCTCGGCCACCGCCTTGTCCATTTTCACCAGAGACAGCAAATCATTGATAATCTCATTTTCCCGGTCAATTTCCGCAACAATATCCTGCATGAATTCCTTATAGACCGCATTCGGAACATCCTCCTGCATATTCAGAGAATCCGCCAGAACTTTAATGGATGTAATCGGTGTTTTCAGCTCATGGGATACATTGGATACAAATTCCTGACGGGAATTTTCCAGCTTTTGAAGCTTGTTCAGCATCGTGTTGAAAGAATCCGAGATCATTTTCAATTCGGAAAAGCCTCTCAGATGAATCTCTTCATCAAAATGTCCATCAGCCATCCGGTCAATGGACGTCGCCACCCGTTTCAGCGGTTTTGTAAATAAATTGGCAATAATTAACGATAAAGCGACACACAGACATATAAGGGCCGCCATAATACCATTATAGGACTGACCAATCAAATCACAGGTCTTCTGGATGTCCGACATGGAAGAGTAGAAAAGAATAACTCCCAGAATCTCCGACTTATCTTCCGTCGTAATGGGCACAGCCATCTCCAGCATCTCATCTTCTTTATTATATCTCCGGATGGTTTCCCCATCCATGGCTTCAATCGTTTCCTGGGAAATCGAAGTCATGCCATTTAAAGTCGAATAGGTGTCTTTTACGATACTATAGTTACTGTCAATAATAAGAATACGTCCGTTATACATGGCAGCGCTCTGACTCATATCTGCATGAATTGTATCCATATTCTCACTTTTAAAATAATTGCTTCGTACAATCTGATTCGATAAGATCAATGTATACTTTGAAAGTTCATTCAGACGCCGGGTCCGAAGCTGACCCTCGATATTGTTCAGGGTCACCAGCCGCATAATAAATAAAGGGCTGATAGTTACCCCGATCAGAGCAACTACCAACCATAAACGCATGCTGTAAATAAATCTGTTTTTCTTCTTGGGTTTCTTAGTTCTGGAAGAAATAACCAACACCCCATTTCGTATGTATATACCGCGGCTCACTTGGATTCACTTCCACCTTTTCTCTGAGACGCCGTACATGGACATCCACCGTCCGCACGTCACCAGGATAATCATATCCCCAGACAAGATTCAACAGATTTTCCCGGTTATAAACTTTATTCGGGTTCGTTATAAGCAACTCCAGCAAATCAAATTCCTTCGCCGTCAGGTTCACCTCTTTTTCTGAGATAAAAACTCTTCGGCTGTCCAGATCAATCCGCATATCGCCGGAAGTAATCACCCGTGAATTTACAATCTCCGGCTCTTTGACCCGTGTCCGGCGCATAATCGCTTTAATCCGGGCCTTTACCTCAAGAATATTAAAAGGCTTCGTTATATAATCATCGGCGCCATACTCCAGACCGAGAATTTTATCCATGTCATCGCCTTTGGCCGTCAGCATAATAATCGGAACATCTGAAAATTCACGGATCATCTGACATACCTCAAAGCCGTTCAGCTCCGGCAGCATGACATCCAGAAGAATCACATCATAACTATTGGCGCTGGCCATATCCAGAGCCTGACGGCCATCATAAGCCACCTCAACTGCCATCCCATCCTGTTCCAGACTATAACGAATACCTTTTACAATTAACTTTTCATCATCAACAACAAGTACCTTTTTCGCCATTTCTTTCACCTCAATCTATCCGAATCAAATCTTTAATCTGATCGTACACCCCTGCTTTAATTCCCGGCACATTCATCAGCCCTTCCGGACTTTCAAAGAGTCCCTCTTTCTCTCTGTAGGCAATAATCGCCTCAGCCTTCGCTTCACCAATCCCCGGCAGTGTCATCAGCTGCTCTTTTTCTGCCCGATTAATATCTACCCGGCTGTCTCCCGCTTCACCTTCACTTGACGTTCCGGCTTCTCCCTCCGCAGGAATATAGACTTTATCACCGTCTGCAAGCACCGCTGCCAGATTGACTCCGCCCAGATCTGCCCCCGCTGAGGCGCCTCCTGCCAATTCCAGAGCATGAAACCATCGGTCACCGGGCTTTACCGCATAAACGCCCGGCGATGCCACCTGACCACAGACATATACGTAAATTAAATCCTCTGAACTTTCTTCTGCTGTTTCTGATGCTTCTGTTCCGCCCTGAGACGTTTCTCCACTCTCAATGAGAATCTCCTCCGAACTGCAGCCTCCGACAAGACAACAGGCGCTGCATAAAACAAGCATCCATATTTTGTACATTGACATTCCATTCTCCCCTTCCGGACAGAAATGCCAATAAAAACCTATACATAACTATTTTATCAAATTGCAAAATTATTACAATATGTTTTGAAAAGATTTAAATTTTTTTACATCCGGTCCTCAGGAATTCCATTTAAAAATAATAATTCCGGCAATAGCCACAACCATTCCAATCAGTTTAGACCACTGAAAAGCGACCTTTTCCGCCCCGAAAAGTCCGAAAAGTTCAATCAGATAAGCGACCGCCAGCTGGGAAACAACAATGATCAGTACCGCCTTTGCCGGACCCAGCTGCCCCATGCTCACAATGACTGTCAGTGTAATAAATGCACCGATCACACCGCCGAGCAGCAAATATTTATGGTCTACCTGAAACAATGCACCGAAGGACTGGCGTTCTTTAAGAAACCAGGCCCCCAGACAAACCAGTAACGCCGTCCCCTGAACCCAGCTGTTGGCCACCCACAGACTCGTCTGTTTTGTCAATCCTGTATTAAATACCCCCTGAATGCTCATCAATGCCCCTGAAATTAATGCTACAATCCATCCCCACATAAATTCTCGCTCCTGTCATTTTTTTCTATCAGTATATCCGGGAATTTGGAAATTATACCTTATCGCACGCAGCATTACTGTGCGTTGCTCTGTTCCAATGCCAGCCGAATCAATCGATCCGCCTGATCGGCCATAAACAGGGGAATATTCAGCACATCATCGTCCAGCTTCAAATTGTCCAGAGAAAAACGGATACGGAGCTTGACTTTTTCGGGGAACAATTCCTTGAACTTTTTCATACTCTTGCTGGTGGTGTTGATCTCGGATTTTACCTCCACTGGGAATATATCGTTCTCCCGCTGAATGAGGAAATCCACTTCGTAAGGTGGGTTGTTCTGGCTCCAATAACGGGGCATGACTTCAAACTGAGTAATCAAAGTCTGCAACACAAAATTTTCGGTCAATGCGCCTTTGAATTCAGTAAATAGTCGGTTACCCTCGCCAAAGGCCGTGGGAGCCAACTGCGCCAGACGGCGGAGCAGCCCCACATCCACCAGATAAATCTTGAAAGCAGACAAGTCATCGTAGGCTGCAATCGGCAGGCCGGGAGCAGAGCTACGATAAATCTTATGCACCAGACGGGCATCCACCAGCCATTGCAAGGCATTCTCATACTCACGGGCTCGTGCGCCTTCCTTGACCACTTTATAGATGAATTTCTTGTTCTCTCTTGCCAGTTGAGAAGGAATAGATTTCCAGATCATTGAGATTTTCGGAAACTCACTGAGATTCGGATGCTTGGCAAAATCACGCTCATAAGCTCCAATGATTCCGGACAGAGCTTCCTGCATGGCAGAAACATCCCGTGCCTCCGTCCACATCAATACCGACTCCGGCATACCACCGGTGACATAGTACATCTTCAGCTTCTCATACAGCGGATTAAAGAAGGCGTCGGGGATTGGCTCCAGCATATCTACCTGTTCCAGATACTGCGCCAAATTCTCGTCGCCGTTGGCAAGCAGGAATTCAGTAAAGGTCATCGGGTCAATCTGCATGAAGTTGACCTTGCCTACCGGAAAAGAGGAAGGTTTTGCCAGAGCGATACCCAGCAGAGAACCGGCACAGGCAACGTGATACTGTGGCGCATTCTCGCAAAAATACTTCATGGCGTTAATGACCTTAGGGCAGTCCTGCACCTCATCAAAGATAATAAGAGTCTTTTCAGGCAAAATTTTCTGACCGCTGGCAAACATCAGATTTTGCAGAATCCGATCCACATCCTTTGTGGTTTCAAAAAATTGTTTGTATTCTTCGTTTTCGTCAAAGTTAAAATAGGCTGTATTTTCATAACAGCGTCTGCCGAACTCTTTCAAAATCCAGGTCTTACCCACCTGACGTACGCCTTTTAAGATTAAGGGCTTGCGATAGGGAGAATTTTTCCAATCCAGCAGCTTTTTTAAAATAAATCGTTCCATAGAATCACTCCTCACATTTTTATTGGAGTTTTAGGTTTCATAATCACACTTTTATTATATGTGAAATCTATGAAAAATACAACCAACTCACAAAATTATTTAAGTTTAATGCATATTAATCACATTTTTATATAATATCACAGGAAAATGGCAGCTTCTCATTTTCCTCGAGCTTTCAAATATCAATGTCTGTCGTTTGCAAGGTTCATTTCTCTGTTGAGACCCCCCGTGTTCAACAGACTAAAGTCAAAAAAATAAAAGACATGCAGCACCGCTACTTTGCCAAACTGCATGTCTTTCATTCTTTAACATATTAATTATATAAATTTTTTATTAAACTTCTCTGAGACATTCCTCCAGAATGCCCATCATTTCATCCACATTTTCTTTGGTAATCACCAGCGGCGGAACAAAACGGATAATATGTGTCCCAGCCGAAATAATCAGCAGTCCTTTTTCAAGGGCTTTGCTCACATAAGGCCCTACCGGAACATTCAGCTCCAGCGCCCGCATCAGACCAAGACCCCGGGTGGACTTCACCACATCGTATTTTTCAACCAGTTCCTGAAGCTTTTCATCCAGATATGCCGATACTTCATTGACATTTTCAAGGACATTGCGGCTTTCAAACATCTCGAAAACTTTACATACTGCCGCTGTCACAAAAGGATTTCCGCCGTAGGTTGATCCATGATCCCCCGGTTCCAGAGCACTTTCAGCCTTCTCACCCACGACAAAGGCCCCCACAGGAACACCGCATCCCAGGGCTTTGGCCGATGTCATCACATCCGGAAGAATACCATAGTGCTGATAAGCAAACATTTTTCCGGTACGGCCCATGCCGCACTGGATTTCATCCAAAATCAAAAGAATATCTTTTTCATCACAGATTCTTCGAATTTCCTGAATAAATTCCTTTTCACCCGGATAAATACCGCCTTCCCCCTGGACCGTTTCAAAAAGAATGGCGCATGTTCTGTCTGTGATCTTTGACTTTACATCCTCCAAATTATTATATTCGGCAAAAACGATATGACCGATTCCCGGTTGAAAGGCCTCGCGGTAATGAGCATTGCCTGTAACAGAAAGGGCCCCCATACTCCGTCCATGGAAAGAATGTTCCATAGCGATGATTTCATGGTCTGTTTTTCCGTCTTTTTTGAAGGCATATTTCCGCGCTGCTTTAATCGCTCCTTCAATGGCTTCGGTACCGCTGTTGGTAAAAAATACCCGCTTTAATCCACTGGCTTCTGCCAGTTTATGGGCAGCTTCCGCCATCGGCTCGGTATAATAAAGATTCGAAACATGCATCAGCTTGTCCACCTGCGCCTTCAGGGCATCCTTGTATTCTTCCACATTATATCCAAAGGCATTGACCGC
>DBGCEW010000080.1:0-8564 GCA_048357495.1 Frisingicoccus sp. | reverse complement strand
AATATCCCTCCGGCCGCTTGAAGGTGCTTCCGGCGCTCGGATATTCCAAAGGCTGTTTTTCCCGTCTTTGCCGGGATAGATCCTCTACTCTTTCCATAATCGCATCCCTGTCGCCCTTTTCAAACCGCATCGTTACAGAGATAACAATCAATGTCTCCTTCTGAATACGGCTTGTCCGGTATCCGAGTTCCAGTTCTTCCAGAGACATTTCCCGGATATTGCCTGCCATATCCACCGTGCGGACAGATGTTAAAATATGTTTCATCTCACCACCATAGGCGCCTGCATTCATGGTCACAGCACCGCCTAAAGTTCCCGGAATTCCGGTAGCAAACTCAAATCCCCGGTATCCTCTCGCTGAAATTTCTTTTGCAAGTCTGGCAAGCATTGTTCCTGCCCCGGCACAAACCTGCAGGAAGGACGCCGACTCTGTGATATCCACTTGATCTAAATTTTTACATATTTTAAAAATAACGCCCCGGAACCCTTTGTCCCCGACAAGCAAATTACTTCCATTTCCAATAATATACACAGGAATTTTCTGATCCTGACACCAGGCGAGTCCCTGAATGAGTTCTTCTTCTGTCTCCGGACACAGAAGTATATCGGCGGGTCC
The DNA here is from genome assembly GCA_048357495.1 of Frisingicoccus sp. GTDB lineage: Bacteria > Bacillota > Clostridia > Lachnospirales > Lachnospiraceae > Frisingicoccus. The sequence continues at coordinate 7,948 of DBGCEW010000080.1, read as the reverse complement.
GCCGATCCGGAACGTGGTATGATTTTTCATTGGCTCATTTTCCAAAATCTGTCCTTTGCCAATTATTCTGCGCAATTCCTCTGCTAATACCATAAACGCTTTTCCTCTCTACTATTTTCCTGCTGAAATCACCATATAGGCAGCTCCGGCAATCCCTGCATCATTTCCCAGTTCTGCCAGCCCCACCGGCGTGTTTTTAAAACCGTGAAAGGCCTGCTCTCTGAAATATTTTTCAACCTTTTCTCTCAGATACTCTCCGGCTGCGGATACCCCGCCGCCAATAAGTATTTTTTCAGGATTGACAATGGTACATGCGGAAGCCAGTCCTCTTCCCAGATAAAAGGCCACCTTTTCAGCGATGCCGTCGGCAAATACATCTCCGGCTTTCCCCGCATTAAAAATTATCTCCGCATTCAGCGCATCCGCTGCCACCGCCCTTAACAACGTCTTCACCGGAGTTTTTTTCAGTTCCCGCTTTGTATAGGCCACAATCCCCGTTGCCGATGCCATCTGCTCCAGACATCCCCGGTTCCCGCAATTGCACTGTCCCACAATATCTGTTTCATCCAGACATGGCATATGACCGATCTCTCCGGCACAGCCGCTGCTTCCGTTCAAAATCCTTCCGTCAATCACAATTCCGGCGCCCACACCGGTTCCAAGGGTTATCATTACGAGATCTTTACAGCCACGGCCGCCGCCAAGCCACAGCTCTCCGAGAGCTGCCGCATTGGCATCATTGGCACACTGCACATAAATATCCTCCCGTGTCCATTCCGAAAATTCCAGAAGGGACTTTGTCAGTATTTCTGCAACTTTGACCGCTCCCCATCCCAGATTCACACAATTTCTGACCTCAAGGCCATCCACCACCGGTCCCGGAACGCCGATACCGATACCTTTGAGACGCTTCGGCAAAACACTTGCCCTCATACAGCATCGATGGATTTCTTCGGCAATTTCCGGAAGTATATGGCCTCCCTGATCACTCCGGTTTGTCGGAATGGACCATTTCTCTATCAATTGATCCTCAAACAGGCCAAACTTTATCTCTGTCCCTCCGACATCAACACCTATCGACCACTTTTTTATTGGATTATTTTTCATCATTTTTTTCCTGAATATTCCCGGTCACCCGGCGATACAGTTCCTTTGCCGCATTATATCCCATCTGTTTCTGACGATGGTTAATTGCCGCAGATTCAATAATCACAGCAACATTACGTCCCGGACGAATCGGTATGGCATGATAGGCGACCTTATTGCCAAGATACTCGGTATACTGGTCGTCCAGTCCCAGACGGTCATATTCCCGCTCCCGGTTCCACTCCTCCAGTTTGATCACCAGGCTGATATTCTGTGTTTCCCGGACACTCTGGATACCGAACAGGGTTTTAACATCCACAATACCGATCCCCCGAAGCTCAATAAAATAGCGCGTAATGTTCGGTGCAGTTCCCACGAGCTCCGTATCACTGATTTTCTTAATTTCAACAACATCATCTGAAACCAGACGATGGCCTCGCTTAATCAGTTCCAGAGCCGCCTCGCTCTTACCAATACCGCTTTCGCCGATAATAAGCACACCTTCACCGAATACATCGACCAAAACACCGTGAATGGAAATTCTCGGTGCCAGTTCTGCCTGAAGCACACGAATGGCTTTATTCATAAAGCCACAGGTTCCGTCCGGATAAAGAAGCAGCGGGATCTTATAGCGAGTTGCCATCTGTATCACTTCTTCTGCCGGTTTCAGATTCCTGCAGAATACCATACATGGAATGCCTGCCTGAAATATCCGTTCATACATCTTCATACCATGGTCATCATAATTTTTCTCAATGTAGGCCGTTTCTACCATCCCCACAATCTGAAACCGTTCATAATCAAAATGCTCAAAAAATCCCGCCAGCTGAAGGGCCGGACGGTTCACATCCGACTGATGAATCTCTACTTTTTCCACATCCACTTCCGGATTCAGCAGGCTGAGCTCCAGTGGTTTCATAATTTTGCTTAATTTCACATGATAATTTGTCGGTATATTGTCAAACATTGTTTTACCCCCTTCGCCAATATGTTTTAGATTCTGTATACACAATTCTCTATCAATTATACCTTTCAGGTATCCCGTATGTCAATGCTGCGCATGGGCACGTTCCGTCAGGCTTCACGTGATAAGGTATACCTTTCAGGTATCCTCTATGTCAATGCTGCGCATGGTCCGGATCATCCTGTCTGAAAAAGGCATATACTGCTTCTGCTGCCGCCATGTTCATGGAAGGCACCTGACAAAGCTCCTCTACGGAGGCCTCACGGATTTTCTGTATATCACCAAAGCTGCGCATCAGCGCCTTCCGCCGCGCTTCACCAATTCCCGGAATATCCTCCAGAATTGAACGCACCTGGGTCTTACTGCGAAGGCTCCGGTGATACTCGATGGCAAACCGATGGGCCTCATCCTGTATCCGCGTCACCAGCCGGAAAGCCTCTGACGTTTTTTCAATGCCAATTTCCTGTTCTTCATAATAAATCCCCCGGGTCCGGTGAAAATCATCTTTCACCATGCCGCAGACAGGAATATCCAGTCCAAGCTCCATCAGTACCTTCTGGGCAATATGAACCTGACCTTTGCCGCCATCCATTAAAATCAAATCCGGAAACATTGAAAAACTGCCCAAAGATATATCCCTGTCCTTTGCCTTCAATTCTTCCTGTTCTTTCATTCCATGGGTAAAACGCCGCTTTAAAACTTCCTCCAGGCTATGATAATCATCCTGTCCACGGATATCCCGGATTTTAAACTTCCGATAGGCGCTTCGCTTCGGTTTCCCCTTTTCATAGACAACCATGGAGCCCACCTTCTCGAAACCGCTCGTATTGGATATATCGTAGGCTTCCATCCGGCAGATCAGCGGCAGATTCAAAAGATCTGCCAACTCCCGGACAGCGCCTACCGTCCGGGCTTCCTCCCGCTTCAGTTTTTCGCTGTCTTTATTTAAAATATTCAGGGCATTTTTACAGGCCAGCTCCATCAGACGTTCCTTCTGTCCCTTTTTCGGCACACTGAAAACAACTTTCTGTCCCCGCTTCTCAGACAGCCATTGCAAAAGGATTTCCGAATCCTCAATCATCTCAGGAAGCATGAGTTCCCTCGGTACAAAGGGGGATTCCCCATAAAACTGTTTTACAAAGGACGTCAGTACCCCGGCCCGGCTTTCACTTTCCACACCGGTCAGATAGTAGTGATCCCGTCCAATCAACCGTCCATTTCGTATAAAAAACACCTGAACCACCGCTTCATTTCCGGCCCGGGCAAGGCCGATCACATCCCTGTCCTCCATGGAAGCACTGGTCACCTTCTGCTTCTCCATAATCTGGCGGACACTCTGAATCAAATCCCGGTATTCGATGGCCTTCTCATATGCCATCGCCTCCGATGCCGCCATCATCTTATCCGTCAGCATCTGAATCACCGGACCATAATTACCGCTGAGAAATTGAAGCACCTGCTGAATCTGGACCTGATAATCTTCCTGAGAGATTTCCCCCTGACAGGGTGCATCACACTGTCCAATATGATAATACAGACAGGGTCTTCCAACACCGATATCCCTCGGCAAATTCCGATGACAGCTCCGTATCCGGTATATTTTCCGAAGCAGTTCAATCGTATCTTTCACAGCCCCGGCACTGGTATAGGGACCAAAATACCTGGATTTATCCTTTTTCATAAGTCTCGAAAACAAAAGTCTCGGATAAGCCTCTCCCATTGTCACTTTAATATATGGGTAGGTTTTGTCATCCGTCAGCATCGTATTGTACTTCGGACGGTATTCTTTAATCAAATTACACTCAAGGACCAGAGCCTCCAGCTCTGAATCCGTAATAATATATTCAAAACGGGCAATGTGACTGACCATCTGCACAATTTTCGGTGTCAGATTCCGGCTGCTCTGAAAATACTGGCGCACACGGTTTTTCAGGCTTATGGCCTTCCCAACATAAATAATTTCATCCTTTGCATTATGCATCAGATAGACGCCGGGTTTTGCCGGAAGTTTCTTCAATTCTTCTTCAATATCAAACATCTCGGAATCCCCTTTCTTCTATTCTTTCATATCATATCATAAAATGTATGTCCAAACCAGAGAAAAAGGAAGCTCCTGCCTTTTCAGGAACTTCCTTTGCGAACCTCTATTTATCTTCTGTCACCTGCCGGGAAGCAATCGTTTCCACGCCATTTACCTTTTTTAATGAATCGTCTGTATGGCCTTCATCCGCCGATACCTCAGATCCATGGTTCATTTCCGCCGGCAAAACCGTCTCAGACATCTCTTTTTCTTCTGCCATGTCCTCTCCGGAAATTTTTGCAGCCACCTCTGCCGCCTTTATCTCTTCTTCCGGTTCAGGAATGCCCTTCACTTCCCGGAAAATCTTCATAAACTCTTTGCCTGTAATCGTTTCTTTTTCAATAAGAAATTCTGCGATTTTATCCAGACATTCCCGGTTTTCCTCCAGCAGGGCAATTGCCTTGTCATAGGCAATCCTTAAAATCTGCATCACTTCTTTATCGATTTCCGTCGCTGTTTCCTGACCGCAGTTCAGCACCGTATGGCCGCTGAGATACCGGTCCTCAACACTTTCCAGAGCCATCAAACCAAATTTTTCGCTCATACCATACTGGGTCACCATAGCCCGCGCCACCGAAGTCGCTCTCTCGATATCATTGGATGCCCCGGTCGTCACAGTATCAAATACAATACTCTCTGCCGCACGGCCGCCAAGCATCGTTACCAGTTCGGCTTCCATCTCAACCTTGGACATGAGGAACTTTTCTTCTTCCGGTACCTGCATCACATACCCGAGGGCCCCCATCGTTCTTGGTACAATGGTAATCTTCTGTACCGGCTCCGTATTCTTTTGAAGAGCTGCCACCAGTGCATGACCAACTTCATGATAGGTAACGATCTGACGCTCTTTCTGGCTTAAAATACGGTCTTTCTTTTCTTTACCTGCAATAACCACTTCCACAGACTCAAATAAATCACTCTGAGATACGGCCATCCGTCCCCGTCGTACTGCCAGAAGTGCTGATTCATTAATAATATTGGCCAGATCGGAACCCACTGCGCCGGAAGTCGCCCGGGCAATTTCATCAAAATCAACGGTTTCGTCCATGTGTACATTACGGGAATGTACTTTAAGTATATCTACCCGGCCTTTAAAATCCGGCTTTTCCACAATAATCCGACGGTCAAAGCGGCCCGGACGTAAAATCGCCTTGTCCAGAATCTCCGGCCGGTTTGTTGCTGCCAGAACAATAATCCCCTTGGAGGAATCAAAGCCGTCCATTTCAGAAAGCAGCTGGTTCAGGGTCTGCTCCCGCTCATCATTACCACCATACCGGGAATCCCGGCTTTTTCCAATGGCATCCAGCTCATCGATAAAAATAATACACGGTGCTGTTTCCTGAGCCTTTTTAAACAGATCACGGACACGGGATGCGCCGACACCGACAAACATCTCTACAAAGTCAGAGCCTGTCAGGGAGTAAAACGGCACATTCGCTTCTCCGGCCACGGCCTTGGCAAGCAATGTTTTTCCGGTTCCGGGAGGTCCTACAAGGAGGGCCCCCTTCGGAAGCTTCGCACCGATCTTTGTATATTTTCCCGGATTATGAAGAAAATCAACAATCTCTGTGAGAGATTCTTTTGATTCCTCCTGTCCGGCAACATCTTTAAAGGTAATGCCGGTTTCCTTCTGCATATAGGTTTTGGCATTGGACTTTCCAACGCCCATAACGCCGCCGCCTTTCATGGAGCGCATCAGATACCAGATAAGGAAGCCGGATACTAAAAACATCGGTCCGTAACTCAACAGGGCCGACCAGATCAGTGTTCCTGATGAGGTTATCGATTCTTTAAAAGATACCCCTCCGGCTTCAAGCCGCTCTGTCAGGCCATCATAATCTACCTTTCCTGTCCAGTAAACCACCGCCTCTTCCGAATTCCGTTTTTTAAATTCAATGGTATCATACTTGAGCTCTGCTTCTTCGATTTCCCCGGCGTCCACCCACTGCAGGAACTGATTATAGGTAACCTCTTCCCTCTTCCCATTTTTCATACGGGCAAAGAGACTGTTCATAACGAAAATCGCCAGCACCGCAGTGAAAAGGATAATAATCAGATTTTGAAATCCTTTATTATCTTTTTTATTTTTATCATTTCTGTTGTTGTTTTCCATGTTTCCTCCTTCAGTCGGTTTTTACCACTCCAAAAGCCATTATCTAACCATTATAATGTTCCTTTGGTTTCAAATCAATACTTCTTGGAGAATTTTCAATGAAAAAACGGTGAATAATGTATGACTTTCACATAATTTTCAGATTTCCAGCAGTTCTTCCAGCACCCGGGCCACACCATCTTCATCACAGGGCGGTGCGATTCTGTCTGCTGCCGCCTTCAGAAGATCCATCCCATTTTCCATTGCGACACCAATCCCGGCATACTGGATCATTTCCAGATCATTTTCTCCATCGCCAAAGGCCAGAATGTTCTTCTGAGGAATCTTCAAATATTCCGCCAGCCAGATCAGCGCATTGCGCTTGCACACATCCCCATGACTGATTTCAATATATCTCGGCACCGACGAAGTGACATAAAGTCCCTTGAAGCCTTCCAGCCGGTGACGCATCTCCCTTTTTAATTCCGGATCATAGACAATAAAATTCATGCCTTCAATTTTTTCTTTGTGAATCTCTGCAAACCTCCGGATATCTTCTACCGGATGTCTTGTTCCGCGGACATAGGCTGCCGCTGAAGGTCCTGCGCCAAACTTCTCCGGCATATTGTAATATTCCTCGGAGGTATAGGGACGCCCCTGAATAAAAACTTCCAGAGGACAAGAATAATTTCTGCAAACATCCATTAATATATCTACCTGACCGCCTGTCAGATCCTTTCCGAAAATCCGCTTGCCATCGGAAAGCCGGAAAATGCTGCTGCCATTTGAGGAAATCACATATTCCACACCATTCATCCCCCGGATCTCTTCCGGCACAGCCTGGACTGCCCGACCGCTGGCCACAACCAACGGAATCCCCAGCTTGGCAACACTTTCAAATACCGATTTTGTCCGTTTGGATAACCGTTTATCTCTCCCTAAAATAGTGCCGTCAATATCCATGGCAATAAGCTTTATATCTTTTTTCATAACAACTCCTATCCGATTCTATAACAAAATCCCCTTTATTGCCCGGGAACTTTCCAGGTAATAAAGTAAGAAGCCGCTATCATCTGATAACGGCTCCTAAGGGTTATATTATTATGGGATTCAAAGGGCTAATTTAATGTTTTGTGTTAATTTCTTAACATGTTATCATTATATACCGGGAATTTATAATTTGCAATAGTTTTTTTTAATGTTTTTTATTTTTTTGAAGATAGTCATGAATGCCTGCTGCCGCAGCCTTTCCGGCGCCCATGGCCAGAATAACTGTCGCCGCACCTGTTACCGCATCTCCTCCGGCAAAAACCCCCGGCCGTGTCGTTGCACCGTCGCTCTCCTGAGCCACAATACATTTTCTCCGGTCCATCTCCAGACCTTCCGTTGTGGAAGATATCAGCGGATTTGGTGATGTTCCAAGGGACATGATTACCGTATCAGCATCAATAACGAATTCAGAGCCCTCCACTTCAACAGGCCGTCTTCTTCCTGAGGCATCCGGCTCTCCAAGTTCCATACGGATACAACGGACACCGCTGACCCAGCCCTTATCATCAACAAGAATCTCCACAGGATTGTTCAGCAGATGGAACTGGATTCCCTCTTCTTTTGCATGATGGACCTCTTCGACTCTGGCCGGCAGTTCTTTTTCACTCCGCCGGTACACAATATGTGTTTCCGCACCAAGACGCAGCGCTGTCCGGGCCGCATCCATCGCAACATT
>DBGCEW010000079.1:0-7637 GCA_048357495.1 Frisingicoccus sp. | reverse complement strand
ATAGTCCAACCCTAAAAAAACGGAATGTATATACATTCCGTTTTTTTAGGGTTGGACTATTCATAAAATAGTAACAGCCTGTAGGGGAATCGAACCCCTGTTTCCGCCGTGAGAGGGCGGCGTCTTGACCGCTTGACCAACAGGCCATATGTCATACCGACTTTATTATTTTATAACAGCTTTTGATAGAAATCAAGTCTTTTTTTATTTTTCTTTCCACAGATGTCACTTTTTTGGTTCAATAGAGATATTTATGAATATCAGGAACCCATGCGGGCAGAAAGAAGGATCAGAATATGAACAGGAACTTGAATTTCCTGCATATTTGATATAAAATAGTTATGTAAGATTTTTGTCAATTTTGGTAAAAAGAGAGACTTAATAAACAATTTAAGGGAGGGTATTCAGTATGGCTTTAATGACCGGAAAAGAGTACGAAGAGAGTTTAAAAAAGATGAAGATGCGGATTTTCCTTTTTGGAGAAGAATTTGAAACAGCGGTGGGACATCCGATTCTTCAGCCTTCGATTAACTCGATTAAGGCAACCTATGATTTGGCACATATGCCGGAATATGAAGATTTGATGACTGCAACCTCAACGATTACCGGTGAAAAGGTAAACCGTTTTACGCATATTCACTGGAGTGCGGAAGATCTGGTTAAGAAAGTGAAGATGCAGCGTCTGCTCGGACAGAAAACAGCCGCATGTTTCCAGCGTTGTGTTGGTATGGACGCATTTAATGCGGTATACAGCACCACTTATGAAATTGACCAGAAATGTGGAACAAATTATCATGAAAACTTTAAAAAGTTTGCGGCCTATGTTCAGAAAAATGACCTTGTTGTTGACGGTGCTATGACAGATACAAAGGGTGACCGGAGTCTTGCGCCATCCAAACAGGCGGATCCGGATTTGTTCCTCCATGTTGTTGAACGCCGTCCGGACGGTATTGTTGTCCGCGGTGCGAAAGCCCATCAGACCGGTATTGTCAATTCGCACGAAGTCCTTGTTATGCCGACGATCGCTATGGGACCGGAAGATAAAGATTATGCGGTTTCCTTTGCAGTGCCGCTGGATTCGGAAGGACTGATTATGGTTGTCGGACGTCAGAGCTGTGATACAAGAAAAAATGAAGAAACAACATTGGATGTGGGTAATGATATTTACGGCGGTATGGAAGCACTGACCGTTTTTGATAACGTGTTTGTTCCGAATGACCGTATTTTCATGAATGGAGAAACAGAATTTGCAGGTATGCTTGTTGAGCGTTTTGCCGGTTACCACAGACAGAGCTACGGCGGCTGTAAAGTTGGTGTTGGCGATGTTTTGATTGGAGCGTCAGCGCTGGCAGCAGAATATAATGGTGCGGAAAAAGCATCCCATATTAAAGATAAACTGATTGAAATGACACATCTGAATGAAACATTATATTGCTGTGGTATTGCATGTTCATCCGAAGGTACAGAAACGGCTTCAGGAAACTATCTGATTGATTTAATGCTTGCGAATGTATGTAAACAGAATGTTACCCGCTTCCCATATGAAATTGCCCGTCTGGCTCAGGATATTGCCGGAGGTCTGATGGTAACCCTTCCATCGGAAAAGGATATTAACCATCCGGTAGCAGGGGCTTATATTAAGAAGTATTTTGCAGGTACAGACGGAACTTCCGTGGAAAATCGTTTTAAGATTATGCGTCTCATTGAAAACCTGACACTGGGTACAGCAGCGGTAGGATATCTGACAGAATCCCTTCATGGCGCTGGAAGCCCTCAGGCACAGAGAGTTGTTATTTCCAGACAGAGCAATATGCCGGGCAAGAAGGAAATGGCGAAGGCGATTGTTCATATTGAAGATTAACAGGAGCTGAAAATTTATGGAAGTTCTTGAAAAGATACACCGGGTGATCGATCGGTCTGTCCGGCCTTATTTACAGGGTCACGGCGGGGATATTGAAATTTTGGATTTCACAGACGGTGTTTTGAGATTTAAGCTTACCGGAATGTGTTCAAATTGTCCGTCTTCTTTGTTTACCACGGAAGATATTGTAAAAAAGGAAGTTATGGAACAGGTTAAGGAGGTCCGGGAGGTAAAACTGGAGGCCGGTGTCAGCGATGCGATGATCGATTTTGCGAAAAGTCTTTTGAATCATTGACGGAGCTGCCTATGGTTTGTGGGATTAAATACTGTGGTGGATGTAATTCACGCTATAGTCGGACAAAGTTTTTGGAAAATGTGCAGAAGGCCTGCGGGCATACGGATTTCCGGTATGTGCAGCCGGGGATTGTTTATGACCATCTTCTGGTGATTTGCGGGTGTCTGTCCCGGTGTGCGGATATATCATCCATACAGGTTAAAGGAAAAATATTTAAAATTTTTGATGAGAGTCAGCTGAATCAGATTATTTCAGAAATACATCAATTATAATATTGGAGGCAGAGCGGATGTTCAGTGAAAATAATAAAGATTATATACATATATATATAGATTTGGCGGATGAGGCTATTTATTTTCATTCAGTATCCGCTCCATTCCCCCTTGGCAAGGCGCTTTTAGATTTTATTTATGCGGATTTGGAAGCAGTAGAAGCCCGGACGGAGAAGTTGAAGGATATTCATCCATATTTTCTTTTATGGACGGAAGGTATGATAGAAGAATTTGTTCATGGCGGTGGGGAAGAAAAAGAGTCCGGGTTCACATATTTGAGAAAACTTCAGGATGTTTATAAAAATTTACTGGAAGCAGTGCGGTCCAAACCTTCGGAGACTACGGAGGAAATACTCCACTATCTGTCGTGTCATTCCTTTTATTCCAGTGCCACATTGGTGAGCCGGACAGTGAAGAATGAAAATCAGTGGATGATGGATTATTTTCTGAAAGGCTTTGAAGACTGTCTGATGTGTGAGCTGATGGAAATGACCCGGCGGCATGTGACTGCAAAAATCTGTAAAAATTGCGGAAGGTTCTTTGTTCCGAAACGCAGTAATGTGGATTACTGCAGCCGTGTTTTTTCCGAGGACGGAAAAACCTGTTCGGATGTGGGATATATGAAGACTTTTGCAAAAACAGTGAAAAAGGACGAGCTGCTTCAGGCCTATACCCGTGCTTATAAAGCCCATTATGCACGAATGACAAAGCCGCGGAAGAAAGCGGCAAACATGACCCGGGAAGAATTTGAGGCCTGGTATAAACAGGCAAAGGATGGCCTGGAGATGGCGCGACAGGGTAAGATAGACCAGGAAGCCTATAAAGAGTGGCTTAAAAAGTAAGGAGAGACCGGAAATGTTTTTTGCAGCAATTATTACAGCCAGCGATAAAGGATATGCGGGAGAGCGATCGGATGAAAGCGGACCTGCGATTGCATCCATGCTCGGCGATGATTATAAGGTGGTTTCACAAAAAATTCTGCCGGATGATCGGAAGATGCTTGCTGCTGAGATGCGGCGTCTGTGTCAGAAATCCGTAGATGTTATATTTACAACGGGAGGTACCGGATTTTCAGACAGAGATGTAACACCGGAGGCAACACTGGATGTTATTGAAAGGCAGACACCGGGAATCAGTCAGGCGATGCTGTTCCATAGTCTCGGTATCACGCCCAAGGCAATGCTCAGCCGTGGGGTTTCAGGGATTTGCGGCCGGACATTGATCATCAATTTACCGGGGAGTCCGAAAGCTGTCCGGGAAAATCTTGAATATATTCTGGAACCGTTAAAGCACGGACTGGAAATTCTGCGCGGTGAAACCGGAGAGTGTGGTCAAAAATAAACGGTTATTAAGCGGTAAAATGCAAAAAGACGGTGCCATTTCTTGGAGTAACCGTCTTTTTTTTGGAGGCGTAAAAATGGCGATTATTGGAATTGATCTAGGAACAACAAATTCACTTGGAGCTATTTATCGAAACAATCAGGTGGAATTGATACCCAACTGTTTTGGCTCTTTTTTAACGCCGAGCGTTGTGAGTGTTGATTTGGACGGAAAGGTTTTGACCGGGGAGATTGCAAAACAGAGACTCGTGACATATCCGGAATTTACGGCAGCTTCTTTTAAAAAAGATATGGGAACCGATAAGAAATACCGGCTTGGAAATCGTGAATTTTCGCCGGAAGAATTGAGCAGCTTTGTGATTCGTTCGATTCTGGAAGATGCCCGGGAATATCTTCAGGAAGAAATTGAAGAGGCGATTATTTCTGTGCCGGCATATTTTCATGACCAGCAGAGAGTGGCGACAAAAAGAGCAGGGACACTTGCAGGGATTAAAGTGGAGCGGATTATTAATGAGCCGAGTGCGGCAGCGCTGGCATCTTATTTTAATACAAATAAGGAGCAGCTGTTTTTGATTTTTGATTTCGGAGGCGGAACACTCGATGTTTCGATCGTTGAATGTTTTGATACAATGGTAGAAATTATTTCCGTATCCGGAGATAACCGTCTTGGCGGAGACAATTTCCATGAAGTCATGGTTAAAAATTTTCTGAATGAACATCATTTGGATCCAAATGGACGGACGAAGAAAGAATATGTGGTTTTGACAGGACAGGCAGAGAGCTGTAAACGGAAGCTGACCACCGAAGGGACGGCACAGATGTCGGCAGTGATTGGCGGCAAGCTGTACCAAAGCCAGTATACAAATCAGCGGCTTATGGAAGAGAGCGGAGAAATTCTGGGCCGCATCAAAAAAGTGCTGATCCAAGCCCTGCGTGATGGTGAATTGGGACTTTCAGATATTGATGCCATTGTCATGGTCGGCGGTTCCAGCAAGATGCCTTTAATTCAGTCCTATTTGCGGCATTTGTTTCAGCAGATGCCTCTTGTTGTCGGCAACTGTGATGAGATGATCGCAAGGGGGCTCGGACTTGTATGTGCTGTGAAAAGCCGGAAGGAAGAAGTCAAAGATTATGTACTGACAGACATTTGCCCATTTACCTTGGGAACGGATATAAACAATAAGACAGATCCGGAACATCCGTATATGGAGCCGATTGTAGAGCGGAATACGGTGCTTCCCTGTTCCAGAGTAAAACGTTTTTGCACATCCCATGATAATCAGACACAAATTGATGTGAAGATTTTACAGGGTGAGCATCCATATGCAGAGGATAATCTTGTTTTGGGAAAAATGAATATGCGTGTTCCTAAAAATAAGAAGGGAAAAGAATTTGTTGATATCCGTTTCACTTATGATATCAATGGAATTCTTATTGCGGATATGAAATCGGTATCTACCGGGAAGACGGTATCCAGGGTAATCTCCCAGAATATGAGCGATAGGGAAATTGAGAAAAAGGTTGCAGAGCTGGAAAAACTGAAGATACATCCAAAGGATATTTCTGAAAACCAGCTTGTCATGGAACGTCTGCAGCGCATGTATGAAACCTCGGCGCTTTATCTGAGAGAAGAAATCCAGACGTTTATCAGGTATTTTGAAGCGCTGCTGGAGGGGCAGAACCTGCGTCAGATTAAAAAGTACCGTCTGTATCTGGAAAAGATTCTGGATCAATTGGAAAATGATGATCCTTTCCGGGAGGAAGTGATCTTTCCTGAATATGATGATACGGACTGGGACGAAGACGAAGCATTTGATATCTTTGATGGGAGGGAAAGCAGCAAGTGGACGAATTAACAGCCTACAGGATATTAAGGATTGAACCGGGGAGCACAAGAGGGGAAATAAAGGAAGCTTATGCTGCATTATCAAAGGAATTTCACCCGGAAGAGCATCCGGAAGAATTTCAGGAGGTTCATGAGGCTTTTCTGACCCTTACAAGAAAAGGGCGCCGAAGGCAAAACCGGAGTGAACAGCCGAAGAGGACGGAGAGAACCAAAAGCGAGGCGCCCGTTTCGGAGACGGTCTTTGATTTTGAAGCTGTTTCAGAGACGGAAGAAAAGAAAAAAGAACCGGAATATGATTTTAATGCTGCCTTAAGTCAGGCGGAAAATGCGGAGAATGAAAGAATCCACAGGCTTACGCTGCAGGCGCTGGAACGGATGCGGACACTGCTGCTGCCGGAACACCGGGAAAAATCCAAGCTTTTTATAGCTTTCTTTGAGGAGGAAACGTATCGGGAGGTTTTAGGAAAGCCGGAGTTTTTATCCGGACTGGCAGGACTTCTGGCGGATTCAAAATTAAAAAACAGGATTTATAATCATATGATCAGTTATTATAGATTTCGTGGCGCAGAACGGGAACAGCTGATCCCGGAGGCTGCCGCACTCTATGATGTGTTGGAAGGAAAGTGCAGAGTGTATGGAAAGAGGCAGGGCGGGGTATTGGCGGGGGTTGCCGCCGGCACGGTCGTCGCAGCCCAACAGTTAAGACCTCTGATTCGGATGGGGATCGAAGGTAAGTTGAATATAGCATGGATTTTCTTTCTTTTAATTACAGTCTTTCTTTTTATATCGGCTTATCGGCTTCTTTATGTAAATCATTCCAGTGTTTTTTCACAGTTTATTTTGGCATCCGTGCTGCTTGCCGGAGATTTGATGGCGCTCGTTTTTAACGGGTATACCCCCTTGTTTGGAAATCAGGCCATAGCGGATGTGTTTGGCGTTCTGGTTTTAGTTGGGGCGTTGATATGGATATCCGTGCTCGGGGGAATGGCAGTGATTCGGAAGTTGAAAAATAAAAAAACCGCGAATCCTTAATCGAAGGATTTGCGGTTTTTTTGCTGCCGGCAATGGGACTTGAACCCATACGGTGTTGCCACCAACAGATTTTGAGTCTGCCTCGTCTGCCATTCCGACACGCCGGCAAAAGAGTTTGAAAATAACTCAACAAAAGATATTATACATAATCATCGGTGGTTTGTCAATGAATTTTTATAAAATCCTATGAATGCGAAAGGAAATTTTTCAAAAAGTTAAAGGGCAATGCCTAATTCAACCAATGAGTCTAAGGCCGCCTGAGCATCGGCTTTCAAAGTGTCATCACAATCGCTCTGGATAACTTTCTGCATACAGGCTGCAGCATCACTGTAAGCTGCGGTAAGCATATGACAGATTGCCTTATTGTAATAGACTTCCGGCTGGTTGTCTGATAATTCAAGAGACTTGCCAAAGAAATGAACCGCTTCCGTATAGTTTTCCTGCTGCATATGTATCTGTCCCATCAGAGCATAAACATCGGGTTGATCGGAATTCAGATGAAGGGATTCGTTAAAGTCATTCATGGCCTCATCGTAATTTTCCATCAGTACGTAAGTGCCTGCACGTTTCAGATAATAATCCGGGGCAGGAGAGTCATTTTCAATGACATAATCGATGGCATTTAATGCGGCCGGGTAATCTTCCTGATCAATGGCGGCGAGAAATGTGTTCAGATGCGCCTCAATATCTGCCGCATGGGCCTGTTCAGATTCCAGAAGCGCCTTTTGTTCTTCATAAGCCATCTGCGCCTTTGCCGTTTGCATCACCTCATTTTTGTGACTCAATCCAACGCCGAGGGCTACCGAGGCAATCATAATTAAAATCAGAGTGACAGCAATGGATTTTCGGTGAATATGCATCCATAATAATATCGGATCAATCGATGTATTTTTCATGTTTTCATGCCTCCGTTTTTGAAAAAAGAACTTTTATTTTCATATTGTATCATAAAAACGGATAAAAAACATCAGAAAATAGGTATAAAAAATAT
>DBGCEW010000078.1:0-5673 GCA_048357495.1 Frisingicoccus sp. | reverse complement strand
GAAAGAATGGATAAAATTTATTTTAATCAGCTTTCAGGAGCACAGCCGATGGCAGAGGGTGTTAAAGAAGCCATGGAATCCTGGGAATCCGTGGACGGGGAGGCCCTTGTCCGGGAGACCAGAGAACAGATTTCAACACTGTTTAAAGGGCCGGGGGCAGAAAATGTTATTTTTACGGAAAGTGTTGGTACAGCGCTGGAGGGAACGATTAAAGGACTTTTCAGCGAAGGGGATCATCTGCTTGTTTCCTCTCTGGAGGGGGATGACGTTATCGCGGTGCTGGAATCTATCGGCCATGAGGCCGGCAGCGGCAAAGCGGGCGGTATAGAATATACGAAGATTCCATGCGATAAAAAAGGACAGCTGATGCTGTATGATCCGAAAAAGGACAGGGATGTTCAGGCGAAGATTAAAGGTCTTCTTCAGCCGAATACAAAGGGACTGATTTTAAATTATGCCTCCGGGATCTGCGGTTCGATTCTTCCGGTGAAGGAGCTGGGAGACTTTGCACGGAGAAATGGATTGATCTTTATTGTCAATGCGGCTGAGTCCGGCGGTTACATGCCGACATTTATGAATTTGTGGGATATCGATATCCTGACATTTTACGGTGGTTATGGTCTTTTGGGACCAAAGGAGGCCTGTGGTTTTATTGCCAGTGAAAAGGCTGCGGAGCTGCTCGGCGGCAGCGAAATGCGGGCAAAATACGAAGTATCACCATTAAATATGGCTGCGGTTGCCGGACTGCACAGGGCTCTGGAATTTGTTATTGAAAAAAGAGTCCGTTTTCTCTGCGGCAACGGGCTTTCTATGGTTGAGTATTTCATCCGCAAGGCACAGCATATTTCCGGTGTACATATTATCGGGCCGGGATATAAAGACCGGATTCCCGTGATTTCCATTCAGACAGACTTTATGCCGGAAAAAGAAGTGGCAGAGAAGCTTGAAAAGGACTGGGGGATTATTGCTGAAGCGGGCTTCCATCATTCCGAATCTGCCCATAAAGCCATTGGAACCTATCCGAGGGGGACACTTCGGTTTTCCTTTGGATATTTTACAACGATCAAGGAAATGGAACGTCTCATTAAAGCGCTTTGGCAGCTGACGGTTCAGACGGATATACTGCCGGCAGGCAATCCGATGCCTAAGGAATAATCATCTACTTCAGGAGGAATGTTATGAAAGAAACACATTACACATCGCCTTATGAGCTGGAAGGCCGACTTCCTCTCGGAAATGCCATCCTGCTGGGATTACAGCACGTACTGGCGATGTTTGCAAGTAATCTGACACCGATTTTACTGATCGCGGGCGCCTGCGGTATTTCTGCCGGAGATCCGCTGCAGGTCGTACTTCTGCAGAATGCGATGATCCTTGCCGGGGTTGTTACACTGGTTCAGTTATTTACCATTGGACCGATCGGCGGAAGACTTCCGATCGTTATGGGAACCAGTTCCGGTTTCATCGGCGTCTGCCGGAGTGCGGCGGCCATTATGGGCGGAGGTATCGCCGGCTATGGTGCGATTTTGGGCGCTTCGGTGATTGGCGGCCTTTTTGAAACCGTGCTTGGATTTTTCCTGAAGCCGCTGCGCCGGTTCTTTCCGGCAGTGGTCACCGGAACGGTTGTTATGTCCATCGGACTTTCACTGATTTCCGTTGGTATCGGCTCTTTTGGCGGCGGCAGCAATGCCGGGGATTTTGGATCCTGGCAGAATCTGCTGATCGGAACAATTGTATTGGTGGTTATTATTGGTTTTAAACATTATACAAAGGGTGTTACGAGCATCGCTTCGATTTTAGTCGGAATTGTCGTTGGCTATATTGTGTGCGCCATTATGGCCGCGGTCCTTCCAACAACCTATATCAATGCCGAAGGTGTGGAAGCCACATATTCATGGGTGCTTAACTGGAATAAGGTCGCGGAAGCCGGATGGTTTTCCATACCGGCCTTTATGCCGGTAGAGCTTGTGTTTGACCTTCGGGTAATTATTCCGGTAGGGATTATGTTTATTGTTACAGCGGTGGAAACGATGGGCGATACATCGGCCATCGCCGAAGGCGGACTTGGAAGGGAAGCGACAGATAAAGAGCTTTCCGGTGCCGTCATCTGTGACGGTGTGGGATCTGCGGTGGCGGCTGTCTTCGGTGTACTTCCGAATACGTCCTTCAGCCAGAACGTAGGTCTTGTCGGGATGACAAAGGTAGTGAATCTTTTTGCGATCAGTACAGGCGCTGTTTTTCTGATTCTCTGCGGCCTGTTTCCTAAAATTGCCGCTTTGATTTCCATTATGCCTCAATCGGTGCTGGGCGGCGCTTCGGTCATGATGTTCGCATCCATTGTTGTCAGCGGTATTCAGTTGATTACCAAAGACGGCATTACACCGAGAATTGCAACGATTGTCTCGGTAGCTTTGGGTCTGGGCTATGGTATTGGCGCCAATGCGGCTATTCTTTCACATATGCCTCAGACGGTCCAGTTGATTTTTGGCGGTTCCGGTATTGTTCCGGCGGCGGTGATCGCTCTGATTTTAAATCTGGCAATTCCGGAGGAAACACCGGAAAGGCCAGATTAATATTAAAGGTGGTTTTGAAATGAAATTAATACCGACAGAAGAAGCAGTGGGCCATGTGCTCTGCCATGATATTACCCGGATTGTAAAGGATGAATTTAAGGGACCTGCATTCCGAAAGGGTCATGTGGTGACGGAAGCGGATGTGCCCGAGCTTCTGAAGCTCGGCAAGGAGCATTTATATATATGGGAGAAGAAGGAAGGGTGGCTCCATGAAGATGAGGGCGCCGAAATTTTATACCGGCTCTGTGCAGGCGACTATATCCGGAGGTCCGAAACGAAAGAAGGAAAAATTGATATTTTTTCAGAGACGGACGGTTTGTTAAAGGTGGATACAGAGCGGCTGAAAGCGGTCAATCTTCTGGGCGATATGATCATCAGTACACGCCACACCAATGTGCCAGTAAAAAAAGGCGATAAGCTGGCAGGGATGCGGGTCATTCCGCTGATCGTGGAAGCGGAGCGCATGAAGCGGGCGGCAGAAGCCGCAGGAGAGACTCCCCTTGTAAAGGTTCTTCCATTTAAAAAGAAGAAAGTGGGTATTGTGACGACAGGGAGTGAGGTTTATCATGGACGGATTCAGGATACCTTCGGTCCGGTGATACGGCAGAAATTTTCCGAATATCCTTCGGAGATTCTGGGGCAGACGGTGGTCGATGATGACAGTGAAATGATTCAGAATGCCATCGGTGCCTATCTGGACCAGGGAGCCGATATGGTTGTCTGTACCGGAGGCATGAGTGTGGATCCGGATGACCTGACGCCGGGGGCCATTAAAAAATCGGCGGCCCGGGTTGTGTCCTATGGCGCTCCGGTGCTTCCGGGGGCCATGTTTTTCCTGGGATATACTGGTGATGGAAAGCCGCTGGCGGGACTTCCGGGCTGTGTGATGTATTCCCGGCGGACCGTGTTTGATTTAATTCTTCCGAGACTGATGGCCGATGATCCGGTGACGGCGGAAGAACTGGCGGAACTGGGACACGGCGGGCTCTGTCTGGACTGTCCGGTATGCACCTTCCCTAATTGCAGTTTTGGAAAATAATCGATAAAAGCGGAGTATGTGATGGAAAATATATATTTAGAATTACTGTCATCTTTAAAAAAGGGACGTCCCGTGTGTCTGGATACGAAGATACTTCCTGACGGCAAAACCGAAAAGGCCCTGACGGAAACGGGGGAGGAAACCGGAGCGGATTACAGAGAATATTATTATCCGGAAGAACGTTTGATTATATTGGGCGGCGGTCATGTTTCATGGCCGCTGGCCCTTTTTGGCGCCGAAAGCGGTTTTTCGGTCACGGTGGTGGATGACCGTCCGGCATTTGCCAACCGGCAGCGTTTTCCGAAAGCCAGAGAGGTGCTTTGCGAAAGCTTTGCAGGCTGCTTTGAAAAGCTTCAGATCACCCCGTATGATTATGTGGTTGTTGTGACGCGGGGCCACCGTTATGATATGGATTGCCTCCGCCAGATTTTGTCAGGAACTGAGCCGGCCTATGTGGGAATGATGGGCTCCAGACGGCGAACCATCGGTGTTGCATCGCTTCTGGAAGAAGAGGGCTTTGATAAAGCGCGGATTGAAAGGATCCATATGCCCATCGGACTCTCTATCGGCGCCCTGACTCCGGCGGAAATCGCCGTTTCCATTATGGCAGAGCTGATTCAGGTGAAACGCCGGAGGTCAGAGATACCGGCATCGGATACAGATTTTCGGGTACTGGAACAGTTGGCAGTGGAAGAGCAGCCCCATGGCGTTGTGACAATTTTATCGACAAAGGGGTCTGTTCCGAGACGCCCCGGAGCAAAGATGATTGTTTATGCCGATGGCCGGATTGTCGGAAGCATTGGCGGCGGATGTGCTGAAGCAGAAGTCATGCGGGAAACGCTGAAATATATCGGTACCGGAAAGTCTGGGGTAAAAAGGGTGGATATGACAAAGGATGTCCGTGAAGAAGATGTGATGGTCTGCGGCGGTATAATGGAAGTTTTAATTGAAGGGTGAGAATATGGGAAAGATTGAGGCAATATGTATCAGTGAAAAACGGGGGACTGTAAAATATACGGTGGAAAAGGCAATGCTGATTGAAGATTTCGGCATCGAAGGCGATGCCCATGCCGGAAAATGGCACCGACAGGTCAGCCTACTGGCTCTGGAAAAATCCGGACCCTTTCATCAGGCACCGGGGGCCTTTGGTGAAAATCTGCTGGTGACAGGCTTTGATTTAAGCGGGCTGCCAACGGGCACACGGCTCCAGTGCGGTGAAGCCATCCTGGAAATTACCCAGATCGGCAAAGAATGTCACAGCCATTGTGAAATTTATAAACGGACCGGAGACTGCATTATGCCAAGAGAAGGGGTATTTGCCATTGTAAAACGGGGCGGATGCATCCGTGTGGGAGATTCTGTTGAAATTCTGTTTTAAAACAGACTGGACAGATGGGATGATGTGACGTAAAATACGAATAAACAGACATAAACAGGAGGAAGACATTATGTTAAAAACAACAATTCATGCGAAAAATGCACCGGCGGCCGTTGGGCCTTACGTTCATGCAGTCAAAGCGGGAGATTTTGTATTTACATCGGGACAGATTGGGTTAATTCCTGAAACAGGTGCTTTGGCGGAAGGCATTGAAGCCCAGACAGAACAGGTATTAAAAAATCTTGGCGCAGTGCTGGCAGAAGCCGGATTATCCTATGAAGATGTGATTAAAACCACTGTTTTTGTGGATAACATGGATGATTTTGCAACAGTGAACGGGATTTATGGAAAGTATTTTACGGGGGAAGCTCCGGCACGTTCCTGCGTCGCTGTTGAGAAACTGCCAAAAGGGGCATTGATTGAGATTGAAGTTATTGCAGTATGCAAATAAATATATAACGGAGTGCCTGGATTTTCAAGCACTCCGTTTCTTTTTGCCCTAATTTAATTTTCGTTTAAGCATGTCCGGGTTTGACGCATGAAGCAGCGCCGTATCCCGGTCTATTTTTTTGCTCTGATAGAGCTTTAAAAGGCTGGTATCCATGGAATACATCTCATCCGATGCGGCGGAATAAATTAAACCGTCGATCTGATGGATTTTATTATCCCGTATCATATTGCGG
>DBGCEW010000077.1:0-2966 GCA_048357495.1 Frisingicoccus sp. | reverse complement strand
CCTTGTTTTCGCTCATAAGGGCAAAAACAAGGGAAAATACATAAGGTTTGAGAATTACACAGGCGAAAAGCCTTGAAAATACAGAGTTTTCAGAGGGTTGAGTAGATAAATCGGAATTTTCAGAGGAGATGTGAGATGTGAAAAAAGAAATAAAAACAGTAGAGACTGATGGCTATAACGGCGTATACTGGGCGAATCCGAATGATCCGAATGGTGGCAAGTGCTGTGTCATAGCCATGCTCGGAGATAATACAAAAGATTTAATGGCAAAGGGTGGCGTTAAATGGTTACAAAAAAGAGGACTGAATGTACTTACCATGTCGCCGGCAAAGAAGGATTACGGCCACCATAACTATCCGCTCGAACGTTTTGAGAAAGCGATTGCATTTCTTAAGGCGATGGGCAATGAAAAAATCGGAATAATCGGGGCATCCACAACCGGAATGCTGGCGCTGGTGGCAGCCTCTTACTTCCCGGATATAACGCTAACGATAGCGGTTTCCCCCTCGGACTTCGTAATGGAGGGATTCTACCAGGATGGAAAGGACGGCGCCCACGAGCGGCCCGGGGATGGGGAATCCTCCGTTTCGTATCATGGCGAGCCGCTCCCGTATCTGCCCTACGCGTACCGCCATCCGGAATACTGGCAGAAGCTTTCCGAAGAATCCAAACGCCGTGGCGCGATGATTGCCAGCCGCGATATGTTTGATGAATCGGAGAAAAGGCATCCTCTGCAGGAAGCTGAGAAAATAAAGGTTGAGAACATAAAAGGCCGCATTCTGCTGATCGGTGCGGAGGATGATGTGCTCTGGGATACCTGCAAATACATTCGCAGAATGGGTGATAGACTGAAAGAAAAGAAGGCGGATAACAGCGTAGTTCTCATGACCTATGAACATGGAACGCATTTTATGTTTCCGCAGACCATGCTCACAGGCATTCTTCCCGTGGGCTCCGGCCTGTTTATCGGTATGTGCTTTAAAGAGGCAAAGCAATATCCGAAAGAATGTAAGCAGGTGCGGATTGATGTTGATGAGCGTGTATCGGAGGAACTGCGGCAGTGGATAAATTCGGCTCGATAAATCCCAGTTTTGTGGACATATTCCCGCAAACGGAAAAAGTGTGAAAAAGGCTGTGGATATGTTCCCTCGAACCTAAAAATAGCGAGGAAATTCAGCGTATCCAGACGAGCCACGTGGAAACCGTCTGCTTGCTGGAGCGAAAAGCTTGATTCTATGCGGGTTTGCGGGATTATTTGTTAGAAATGTAGTTGCACCCATAGGGCATGAGATGTCATATTTTAATTATCAGTCAAAGAGAATCTATGATTCGGAACAGGGTCCGGGAAAGCCCGTTGTATTTTTTTTATGGCGATACCGCTTCATCAAAAATGTTTGAACTTCTTTTGTTGTTATATACAGACTATTTCAAGGTGATTCTGATTGATTTTCTGGGAAATGGGAAATCGGACAGAGTGGAGGATCGATGCCAGCTTTATGTATTTCGCAGAGCATGAGGAACATGAAGCCGAGAAATTAAAGTGGTGGTATTGGAAGGATAAGGAATATCCGGAAAAGGAGCATGAATGATACGATTTGTAGAGAAAGAAGATATCGGGCAGGTATTGTCTATGATGGAAGAAGTAAAAGAGGATTTTCCCGGATATCAGGAAGCAGAGTTTTTGGATGCATTGGAGAAAGCAATTGGGAACAGAGAGGCAATTTTAGAGGAAGAAGATGGAAAACTGGCTGGAATGATCAGTTTTTCTTATGAAGAAAAGGAACTTAACTTTCTTGCAGTGCGACCGGAGTTTCGGAAGTGTGGAATTGGAAGAACATTGATTGAACGGGTAAAAAGCTGTTTTCGCAGTGGTGAGGAACTTTCAGTTGTTACATTTCGGGCAGGAGATGAGAGAGGGATTGGGGCACGGCATTGTTACCATGCCTGTGGATTCAAGGAAGGTGAGAAATTAACCGTATTTGATTATCCATGCCAGAAGCTGACGGTGACGATTCTATGATTTTTTTGAGTCCTATACAGAGAATATCTTGTGACTTTGAATATTTCTGAGGAGCCTGAGATGATTTGGATACGATCAACAGACTTGTGAATGACAATCGGGATTTTCAGTATTTCCTCAATGATTTAATGGAAGATATTAAGGTTGGAAAAGTGAAAAGTATTTATGATGAAATTTACGAAGATGAGGAGGATGCTTCCTGTCAGTCCTTGTCTGAGTTTTCGGTGGTGACCAGTTTCTTTTTGCTATACTTGATGGTAGGAAGTGGTTGGCAGGAGTCAGCGATAATTTTGAATTTAGGAAAAAGAAAGAATGGGAGATAAAAAATTATTACTTGATAATATTGACAAAATTCATACAACCGAAATGGGAATTGATAGAATTAAAAGGAACCTAAAAATAGATACAGAAGATGTTGTTGAGTATTGTATAAATAAGATCTTAGATAAGAATTGTAATATATATAAACAGGGTAAAAATTGGTACTGTGAGGTTGGAAATATCAAAATTACTATTAATTCATATAGTTATACAATTATCACAGCACACATTGTTAAGTAAATCGGAATGAGGTGTAAGACTATGAAAAAGTATGAGTACAAATTTGTTGAAGTAAAGATACAGGCGGGATTAAAGGAAAAAGCAGGAGTTACCTTTGAGGAGTGTAAAAAAGTGATTATTTCAGAAGCAGAACAAGGGTGGCAATTAAAACAAGTTGTTACACCGATTAATGAAAAATCAGGAGTTAATCATCCATTATGTTATCAAATCATTTTTGAAAAAGAAGCATAACTCCCAGTTAATGAGGCAGGAGATGAAACTATGGCATCAAGTAAAGAATATTTGCAATTCATTTTAGGACAGTTATCAGAATTGGAAGAAATTACATATCGGGCGATGATGGGAGAATTTATTATCTATTATCGTGGCAAGATTGTGGGTGGTA
>DBGCEW010000076.1:0-12382 GCA_048357495.1 Frisingicoccus sp. | reverse complement strand
CAGGACTTCTACGAAGGGTTTGAAGAGAGCCGGGAAGTGTTTGACTGGGCTTCAGAAAATCTGAAGATGGATATGAAAGCTCTGTGCTTTGAAGAAAATGACAGGTTAAATATTACACGGTATACTCAGCCGGGATTACTGGCTGCGGAAATTGCGATGTTAAAGGTGATTGAAGCCAAAGGGATTGTTCCTGCGGTCACCGCCGGTTTAAGCCTTGGCGAATATGGTGCCCTTGTGGCCGCAAAGAAAATGTCCTGGAAGGATGCTCTCAGGGTTATTGAACGCCGGGGGCTGTATATGCAGGAGGCAGTGCCTGCGGGCGGTGCCATGTCGGCGGTCATGGGGCTGGACTTTGAAAAAGTGGAAGAAATCTGCCGGAATACCGATGGGATTGTAGAACTTGCCAATTATAACTGTCCGGGTCAGATCGTTATTTCCGGGGAAGCAGAGGCGGTTGAAAACGCCGGAGCGGCGATGAAAGCTGCCGGAGCAAAGCGGGTAGCTGTGTTAGAGGTCAGCGGTCCGTTCCATTCTTCCATGTTAAAAGGTGCCGGAGAGCAGCTGAAGCCGGTACTGTCGGACGTCGAGTGGCTGGAGTCGGATATTCCTTATGTGTCCAATACGATTGCGGAACCGGTGACAGACAGCAGCATTATCGAAGGCCTTTTAGTGCGTCAGGTGTCCGAATCTGTGCGGTGGCAGCAGAGCGTGGAAAAGATGATTGGAATGGGCGTTGAGGTTTTTGTTGAAATCGGTCCGGGAAAAACACTGACCGGATTTTTAAAACGGATTGACCGGAAGATTCCCTGTATTCATATTGAAAACACAGAGGATCTGAAAAAATTGGAGGAATTGGTATGTTAGAAAATCGTGTAGCTCTCGTAACCGGCGGCGGCAAGGGAATCGGAGCGGCAATTGCCAGAGAACTGGCAAAAGAGGGCGCTGCAGTGATAATTAATTACAGTACTTCTGCGGAAGCTGCCGATCAGGTAAAAAATGACATTATCGCCGAAGGCGGAAATGCAGAAACCTATAAATGTGATGTGGCAGACTATAACGAAGTTAAAGCGATGATCGGATACATTACAAAAACATGGGGACGTCTGGATATTCTTGTGAATAATGCGGGAATTGTCCGGGACAATTTGTTGATGCGCATGTCGGAAGAAGATTTTGACCGGGTTATTGATATTAATTTAAAAGGAACCTTTAACTGTATCCAGAATGCGGCACGGACAATGATGAAGCAGAGATACGGACGTATTATTAATATTTCTTCAGTTGTCGGTGTTTATGGCAATGCAGGGCAGGCCAATTATGCGGCATCCAAGGCGGGCGTTATCGGAATGACAAAATCTGTAGCCAAAGAGCTTGGAAGCCGGGGAATTACGGTCAATGCGATTGCACCGGGATTTATCGAAAGTGATATGACCGGGGCGTTGAAAGAAGAGCTGAAAAAAGAGATGCTTTCAGCCATTTCCCTTGGCTGTTTTGGAAATGCGGAAGATGTGGCCCATGCGGCCGGTTTCCTGGCATCAGATAAGGCCCGTTATATTACGGGACAGGTGATTGGTGTTGATGGCGGTATGCGTGTTTAACAGAGATGAGGTGAAACATTGGAAATGAAAGAAAGAGTTGTAGTGACAGGAATGGGAGCGATTACTCCGATTGGAAATAGTGTCGATGATTTTTGGCAGGGCATTAAAGATAAAAAAATTGGTTTTGGCAAAGTCACACATTTTGATGCGACAGAATACAAGGCATCTCTGGCGGCAGAGGTAAAAGATTTCAATGCAAAAGATTACATGGATCCACGCTCTGCCCGCCGTATGGAGCTGTTCTGTCAGTATGCCGTTGCGGCAGCCAGGGAGGCGGTAAAGAATGCCGGACTGGATATGGAAAAGGAAGATGCGTTTCGTGTCGGTGTCAGCGTGGGTTCCGGAGTGGGAAGCCTGCAGGCGGCAGAACGGGAGGAAAAGAAGCTTCTTGAAAAAGGGCCTGGACGTGTGGGACCGATGCTTGTGCCGATGATGATTTCCAATATGGCGGCGGGAAATATATCCATTGCCTTTGGATGTAAGGGGAAATGTATCGATATTGTCATAGCCTGTGCGACAGGAACCCATTCGATTGGTGAAGCCTATCGAAGTATCCAGTATGGCGATGCGGATGTGATGCTGGCCGGCGGTACGGAAGGGGCCATCTGTCCCCTGGGTATGGCGGGGTTTGCGTCGCTGACCGCTTTGACAGATTCTGCGGATCCTCAGAGAGCGTCGATTCCTTTTGACAAAGCCCGGAAGGGTTTTGTTATGGGGGAAGGTGCAGGGATTGTTGTTTTAGAGAGTCTTTCCCATGCCAGAGCCCGTGGAGCGGAAATTTTGGCGGAAGTGGTTGGTTATGGTGCAACATCGGATGCTTTTCATATCACTTCTCCGGCAGAAGACGGAAGCGGTGCAGCCATGGCAATGACACTGGCGATGAAAGAAGCCGGAGCAAAACCGGAAGATGTGAGCTATATTAATGCCCATGGGACAAGTACCCATCACAATGATTTATTTGAGACACGGGCTATTAAAGCCGCTTTTGGCGAAACGGCCTATCAGGTGCCCATCAGTTCTACAAAGTCAATGATCGGTCATCTCCTCGGCGCAGCCGGAGCGGTGGAATTTATTACCTGTGTCAAATCGATTCAGGATGGTTACATTCATCCGACGGTCGGACTGGAGATACCGGATGAAGAATGTGATTTAAACTATGTGCCGGGAGAGGGAATTCACGCCGATGTTCGGCTGGTGCTTTCCAATTCCCTTGGATTCGGTGGTCACAATGGGACTCTGGCAGTGAAGAAATTTGAAGCTTAGGAGGAAGTTTCATGGAATTTGAACAGATGATTCGTCTGATAGAAACGGTTTCAAAAGCCGGTTTGACAGAATTTGATTATGAAGAAGGTAATCTGAAGCTGCATATGGGGAAGAAACCGGCGAAGGCTGTGAAAATCGCTGACATTCCGCCGGTTGGAGGCTATGAAAAAATCGAAATTGAAGAAACCGTGGATGCAGAAGTCAGGCCCTCGGTCAATGAAGCTGTAATCACGTCTCCGATTGTGGGAGTGTTTTACACAAGCCCGGGACCGGACAGGGAACCCTTTGTTAAAGTCGGTGACCGGATTCAGGCCGGACAGGTTATTGGTATCATAGAAGCGATGAAACTGATGAATGAGATTCAAAGCGATGTATCCGGTATCGTTACAGAAATTTTACCGGCCAACGGTGACGGGGTTGAGTATGGACAGCCCCTCATCCGGATTGAGAAATAGAGGGACAGAATGGAATTCGGAATTAAAGATATTATGGAGATTATCCCCCACAGACAGCCCATGCTGTTGGTTGACCGGGTGGAGGTTGTTGAAGAAAATAAAAAAGCAATCGGTTATAAAGGCGTGACTTATAATGAGCCTTTTTTTGCAGGACATTTTCCCGCAGAACCGGTGATGCCGGGGGTTTTAATTATGGAAGCGATGGCTCAGACAACGGCGGTCCTTCTTTTGAACACTAAAGAAATGCGTGGGAAAATCGGTTACTATGGTGCCATGAATAAAGTCCGTTTTCGAAAAAAAGTAATTCCGGGAACCGTACTGCGCATGGAAATTGAAATATTGAAACAGAAAGGCCCTGTGGCAGTAGCCCTGGGTAAAGCCTACACAGAGGAAGGTCTTGCGGCAGAAGGTGAAATGACCTTTATGATTGGTTAATGAGGTGACAGTCTTGATAAATAAAGTATTAATTGCCAACCGGGGCGAAATTGCCGTGCGGATTATCCGGGCGTGCCGGGAAATGGGTATTGAAACCGTGGCAGTCTATTCGACAGCGGATAAGGATGCCCTTCATGTCCAGTTGGCCGATGAGGCAGTCTGTATCGGGGCAGCGGCGGCAAAGGACAGTTATCTGAATATGGAAAATATCATCAGTGCAACGGTCATCAGCGGTGCGGATGCGATTCATCCGGGATTTGGTTTTCTTTCGGAAAATGCCCGCTTTGCGGAAATGTGCCAGAAGTGCAATATTACCTTTATCGGTCCGTCAGCGGAATTGATCCAACGCCTCGGCAATAAATCCGAAGCGCGGAAGACGATGATGGAAGCCGGAGTTCCGGTGGTTCCCGGAACAAAAGAACCGGTTTACTGTGTGGAGGACGCGTGGAAAATGGCCGAAGATATCGGATATCCGGTGATGATTAAGGCATCTTCCGGCGGCGGCGGCAAGGGCATGCGGATTTCAAGATGCGACGGAGATTTTGAGGAGAACTTCCGGATGGCTCAGATGGAATCGGTCAGCAGTTTTGCGGATAATACGATGTATATTGAGAAATATATAGAGTCTCCGAGGCATATTGAATTTCAGATTTTAGGTGATACTTTTGGGAATGTCATTCATCTGGGAGAACGGGACTGTTCCGTTCAGCGCCGTCATCAGAAGGTTCTGGAAGAGTCTCCGTCACCGTCACTGGATGAAAATCTGCGCTGCCGGATGGGGGCGGCTGCAGTGAAGGCAGCCAGAGCAGTGGGTTATGTTAACGCAGGAACGATTGAGTTTCTGGTAGATAAACATAAAAATTTTTATTTTATGGAAATGAATACCCGGATTCAGGTGGAACATCCGGTTACTGAATCGGTCACCAATGTGGATTTAATTAAAAGCCAGATTCGGATCGCCTCCGGAGAACCTTTGAATATCCGTCAGGAGGATGTTGTATTTAAGGGACATGCCATTGAATGCCGGATTAATGCGGAAAATCCGGAAAAAGATTTTCGACCGTCTCCGGGAACCATCCGTCAGCTGCATCTTCCGGGAGGAAAAGGCATTCGGGTGGATACTGCGATGTATGCAGGATATCGGATTCCGCCCTATTATGATTCGATGATCGCCAAGCTAATTGTTCTTGGCAAGTCGAGGAACGAAGCCATTAAAAAGATGAAGAGTGCCTTAAGTGAGTTTATTGTTGAAGGTGTGGATACCAATGTGGAATTTCAAATGGAGATTATGAATCATCCCAAATTTCAGAACGGGGAAATCAGCACAGATTTTATTGAAAACATGAATGAATCGAGGAATAGATAATGCCAGGATTAAACGGTATGTTTAAGAAAACAACATATATAACCCTTTCAAACCGGCGGCAGAGCATTCAGCAGGATTCGCTGATTTCAGAAAAGGAGCTGGATCCGCCCAATATTCCTGAGGGGCTCTGGATGAAATGTGAAAAATGCGGGGCGATGCTTTACAAAGAAGATCTGGAAAAGAATTTTTATGTCTGCCATGTCTGCCGTCATCATCAGAGAGTTTCAGCGTGGAAGCGCGTCGAAATGCTTGTGGATGAAGGCAGCTTTGAGGCTTTGGATGAGGATTTTCCCATATCAAATCCCCTGAATTTCCCCGGATATGTAGAAAAGATTGAAGCGATGCGGGAAAAAACAGGTTTAAATGAAGGAGTTGTCTATGGCTGCTGCCGGATTTTCGGTGAAAAAGCCATGCTGGCGGTAATGGATTCCCGGTTTATGATGGGAAGTATGGGAAGGGTTGTTGGAGAGAAAATTACCAGAGCGATTGAAAAAGGAACCGAGCTTGGACTTCCGGTCATTATTTTTACCTGTTCCGGAGGCGCCCGGATGCAGGAGGGAATCTTATCTCTGATGCAGATGGCGAAAACCTCCGCGGCGGCAGAAGCCCATGGACGGGCAGGCCTGCCTTATTTTACGGTGCTTACAGATCCGACTACAGGCGGTGTCACCGCCAGCTTTGCCATGCTCGGGGATGTGATTCTGGCAGAACCGGGAGCTCTCATTGGATTTGCAGGGCAGCGGGTAGTTGAGCAGACGATTGGGCAGAAACTTCCGGAAGGTTTCCAGCGTGCGGAGTTTATGCAGGCGCATGGATTTGTTGACCGGATTGTTGAGAGGAAAGATCTGAAAAAAACGTTATATCAGTTAATCCTGGCACATAAACCGGGATATTGGAGGTAGACTTATGGAATTTACAGCCTGGGACCGGGTGCGGATTGCAAGAGAGATGGACCGTCCAACGAGCCTTTATTATATTGAACACATTTTTGAAAATTTTATGGAATTTCACGGTGACCGGAGTGTCAAAGACGATCCGGCCATTGTCGGAGGGATTGGTTTTCTTAATGGATTTCCGGTTACGGTCATCGGTCAGCAAAAAGGCCGTCATCTTAAGGAGCAGGTGGAACGGAATTTTGGCATGCCCAATCCGGAGGGGTACCGTAAATCTCTGCGTCTGATGAAACAGGCGGAAAAGTTCCGACGTCCGGTCGTTTGCTTTGTTGATACTTCCGGAGCCTTCTGCGGCATTGAAGCCGAGGAACGGGGGCAGGGGGAAGCGATTGCCGTAAATCTCAGAGAAATGGCCGGATTGACGGTGCCGGTTTTATCCATTGTTATCGGTGAGGGCGGCAGCGGCGGTGCCCTGGCTATGGCAGTGGGGAATGAGGTATGGTGTCTGGAAAATTCGGTATATTCGGTATTGTCACCGGAAGGATTTGCGGCGATTCTCTGGAAGGATGGAAAAAAGGCGGACAGGGCAGCCGAGGTTATGAAAATGACATCGGAACATTTGAAAGCCCTTGGTGTGGTGGACCGGGTATTTCCGGAACCGGAACCGGTGCATGTGGATAATGGCGAGGTGCTGGCATCGGAAATGAAGCGGGCAATGATTGAATTTTTTGGAAAGTATGACGGTATGAAACCGGAAGATATTGCCAAAGAAAGGTATGAAAGATTTCGGAGGTTTTAGAAAGGATTATGATACAAAAATATAGAAAACCTTTAAAAATTGGAGAACTGACGGCGCGTCTCCCGATCATCCAGGGAGGCATGGGGATTGGTGTCAGTTTGTCATCCCTGGCCGGAGCTGTGGCTGCCGAAGGCGGAATCGGCGTCTTATCCACGGCTCAGATTGGCTATTATCTCCCGGATTTTGAAAAAAATCCTCTGGCGGCAAATCTGAGGGCAATTGCTGAGCAGGTGAATCTTGCAAGGGCAAAAAGCCGCGGGGGCGTTATCGGTGCGAATATTATGGTGGCTACAAGAAATTATAAAGACTATGTGTGTGCTGCCGTCAAAGCAGGAGTTGATCTGATTATCTCCGGCGCCGGACTGCCGTTAAATCTCCCGGAATACGTTAAAAATTCCAGGGTTAAAATCGCGCCCATTGTTTCTTCGGAAAAGTCCGTCAAAGCCCTTTGCAGATTTTGGGACAGATATTATCGGCGAGTGCCGGATATGATTATTATCGAAAGTCCTATGGCGGGCGGACATCTGGGATTTTCAGAGGAACAGCTGGAACCTTTTGCGGAAAGAAATTCGGTGGCCGCTGCCAGGATGATGTCCTCCTATGATTTGGAAATTGAAAAAATTATCAGAGTTACCCGATGGTATGGGGAGAAATATGGGTGTGCGATTCCGGTCGTTGTTGCCGGAGGCATCGATACGCCGGAAAGGGCCGCTCATTATTTATCCATGGGGGCATCCGGGATTCAGGCGGCGACACCCTTTGTTGCAACGGAAGAATGTGATGCCCACAGGGCATTTAAAGAAGCTTATGTCCGGGCGAAAGAGGAAGATGTGGTTCTTTTGAAAAGTCCGGTAGGCATGCCGGGCAGGGGGATTAAAAATGATTTTCTGGAACGGGTTTATCGGGGAGAGAAACGGGAAATTCACTGCAGGAAATGCCTCCAGAGATGTAATCCTTCAGAAATTCCCTATTGTATTACAGAGGCATTAATGCGTTCGGTTCAGGGGGATGTAGAAAACGGTCTTATTTTTTGCGGGGCAAATGTAGGGAATATAAGGAAAATTTCTACAGTTCACGAGGTGATACAGCAAATTTTGGGATAAGAGAAAATGTACCGCAGGGCTGAAAAACAGATTTCAGTGGGCCGGTACATTTTTTATGTATAATAACTGAAATTTTATTTAAAATACCAAGTAGACAGGATAGAAATTTTGGATTATAATAAATTACAGAGAATGTTAATAAAATAACAATCTGATTTGGAATTCAGGAGGTTGACGATGGAAAAGGATTGTAAGGAAGTTAATTTACGAAAAGCGGCCATGATCGGTTGCGGTTTTGTCGGTTCCGCATCAGCATTTGCACTGATGCAAAGCGGCCTGTTTTCGGAAATGGTATTGATTGATGCAGATAAAGACCGTGCGGAGGGTGAGGCGATGGATATCAGCCATGGTCTGCCTTTTAGCCGGCCTATGAAAATTTATGCCGGCGACTATGACGATATTGTGGATGCGGCCATTATTATTATTACAGCCGGAGCAAATCAGAAGCCGGAAGAGACCCGGCTGGACCTGGTGCATAAAAATGTATCTATTTTTAAAAGCATTATTCCCGAAATTTCAAAACGGGGATGTATGGGCATTTTGCTGGTCGTAAGCAACCCGGTGGATATTCTGACATATACGGCATTAAAACTCAGCGGATTTCCGGAGAACCGGGTCATCGGTTCAGGAACGGTACTGGATACTTCCCGGTTGAAATATCAGATTGGTGAATATCTTGGGGTTGACAGCCGAAGTGTGCATGCCTTTATTATCGGGGAACACGGGGACAGTGAAATTGCAGCATGGAGCAGCGCCAATGTTTCCGGTGTGCCAATGCGCAATTTTTATGAAATGCGCGGAAAACACAAGTATGAAAAGGCTACAGCCCATATTGCGGAGATGGTAAAGAACAGTGCCTATGATATTATTGCAAAAAAGAAGGCGACCTATTATGGAATCGCTATGTCGGTACGGAGGATCTGTGAGGCCATTGTCCGGGATGAAAAATCTATTCTGCCTGTATCCAGCCGGATGCATGGCGAATATGGTATTGACGATGTTGTTTTAAGTATGCCGGCCATTGTTGGAAAAGATGGGATTGAAAGTAAGATCCCGATTTCCCTTGACGTCGATGAACAGAGAGAATTAAAGGAATCCGCCGATACTTTAAAACAGGTATTAGAGGAAATCGAAGGAGCAGTGGTTTCCTGAATATCAGAGGACTGTCCCGGTATCATCCCTTTTTGAAATTTGCTGTGGATATACCCGGAGCTGTGGAAGTACCGGTGGAAGAAATCTTTGTATTTGAATAAAAAATGCTTGACAATAAAGTGATGCAGTGGTAAATTCTTTATAAACCGATGAGAAAGAGTAAGTAGTGTCAGAGATTTGCTTTACAGAGAGTTGCAGATGGTGAGAATGCAGCGGGTTAAAACTGACAGGAATGGGCTTTTGAGGGCGAGTCGAAAAGAAGCTGGCCGTCTGTGGTATGCAGAGGGGAAGATTTTGAGTAGATAAGACGGAGAGATCACTTCGTTAACAAAGGTTGCGTATGATGGTACGCATGAGAGGATATGCAGGTTCAGCATATCAAGCCGGGTGGCACCGCAGGAGACGATTTAACGAACTCTTGTCCCAGCAGCAACTGTTGTATGGGATAAGGGTTTTTTTGTTGCTATCGAAGAGCCTTTAAATATAGCAAAAAAACTGTCCCGAGGACTACGGGCTGAAAGGAGATCAGCATTATGAAAGACGAAAGAGACAAGAATATTCCTTACAAAATTTATCTTGAAGAAAGTGAAATGCCGAAAACATGGTACAACGTGCGGGCAGATATGAAGACTAAGCCTGCGCCCCTTTTAAATCCGGGAACCTTAGAACCTATGACGGCAGAAGAATTATCCCAGGTATTTTGTGAAGAGCTTGTTCAACAGGAACTGGATAACGAAAATCGGGAAATTGCGATTCCTCAGGAGATACAGGATTTTTATAAAATGTACCGGCCGGCACCACTGGTCAGAGCCTATTGTCTGGAGGAAAAATTACAGACACCGGCAAAAATTTATTATAAGTTTGAGGGAAATAATACCAGTGGAAGTCATAAACTGAATTCGGCCATTGCCCAGGCATATTATGCGAAAAATCAGGGCTTAAAGGGTGTAACAACAGAAACCGGAGCCGGACAGTGGGGAACGGCCCTTTCCATGGCTTGTTCCTATCTGGATCTGGATTGTAAAGTGTTTATGGTTAAATGCTCCTATGAGCAGAAACCTTTCCGTCGGGAGGTTATGCGTACCTACGGCGCCAGTGTTACGCCATCCCCATCTCAGGAAACCGAGGTGGGCAGAAAGATACTGGAAGAACATCCGGGCACGACAGGAAGCCTTGGATGCGCTATTTCCGAGGCGGTGGAAGTTGCCGTGAAAAGTGAAGGATACCGGTATGTACTTGGCAGTGTACTGAATCAGGTGCTTCTGCATCAGTCAATTATAGGTATGGAGACAAAGACGGCCCTTGATAAATATGGAATTAAGCCGGACATTATCATTGGATGTGCCGGAGGCGGCTCCAACCTTGGCGGTTTGATTTCTCCGTTTATGGGTGAAAAACTCAGAGGAGAGAAGGATTATCAGTTTATAGCGGTGGAACCGAAATCCTGTCCGAGTCTTACGAGAGGTGTTTTCGCATATGATTTCTGTGACACAGGTATGGTATGCCCGCTGGCAAAAATGTATACTCTCGGAAGTGGATTTATCCCATCTCCGAATCATGCCGGAGGGCTCAGATATCATGGTATGAGTTCGGTATTATCCCAGCTTTATGCGGACGGTTATATGGAAGCACGGGCCGTAGAACAGACAGAAGTCTTTGAAGCGGCGGAATTGTTTGCAAGAATTGAAGGTATTCTGCCGGCGCCGGAAAGCAGCCATGCGATAAAGGTAGCTATTGATGAGGCGATGAAATGTAAAGAAACCGGAGAAGAAAAGACGATTGTATTTGGTCTGACCGGAACCGGATATTTTGATATGTTCGCTTATCAGAAATTCCATGATGGCCAGATGTCTGACTATATTCCAACGGATGAAGAGCTTCAGGCTGGATTTGACGGTATTCCGAAGTTCCCGGGCAATATGGAATAAGGTATAACCAGAACTTATAGCCAACCATTGGTTTGCGGTATTATACAAATCTGTGTATCTGCTGTATATTGAATTCATCAAAAACAGAAAGAAAATTGGAGGATGAGAATATGACAGATTACAGATTTGAAACATTACAGCTTCATGTAGGCCAGGAAGAAGCAGACGTTGCGACAGATGCAAGGGCTGTTCCGATTTATCAGACAGCATCTTATGTGTTTCATAATTCACAGCATGCGGCAGACCGTTTCGGGCTGGCGGACAGCGGAAATATATATGGCCGGCTCACGAATTCGACCCAGGAGGTATTGGAAAAAAGAGTGGCGGCTCTGGAAGGCGGTGTAGCAGCGCTGGCCCTTGCCAGCGGAGCTGCAGCGATTACCTACACGATTCAGGCTCTGGCTCAAAACGGGGATCATATTGTGGCACAAAAAACCATTTATGGCGGAAGCTATAATCTTCTGGCCCATACATTAGCCCAGTTTGGTGTGCATACGACCTTTGTGGATGCCCATGATCCGGAGGCTCTGGAACGGGCCATTCAGCCAAATACAAAGGCGGTTTATCTGGAAACGCTTGGAAATCCGAATGCGGATATACCGGATATTGACCGGATTGGGGAAATCGCCCACAGCCATGGACTGCCGCTGGTTATTGATAATACATTTGGTACGCCTTATCTGATCCGACCGATTGAACACGGTGCAGATATTGTTATCCATTCGGCGACAAAGTTTCTTGGAGGCCATGGAACGGCCCTCGGAGGAATTATTGTCGATTCCGGTAAATTTGACTGGACATCCGGCGGTAAATATAAAAATATTGCAGCGCCGAATCCGAGCTATCACGGCGTAAATTTTGTAGAGGCGGCAGGAGCGGCGGCTTTTGCAACCTATGTCCGGGCGGTCTTGCTCAGAGATACCGGGGCAGCCATATCCCCATTTAATGCTTTTCTGATTTTACAGGGAGTGGAAACCCTTTCATTAAGACTGGAACGGCATATAGAGAACACAAAGAAGGTTGTGGCTTATCTGAACAGTCATGAGCTTGTGGAAAAGGTAAATCATCCATCCCTTTCGGACCATCCGGATCACCATTTGTATAAAAAATATTTTCCGGAGGGCGGAGCATCGATTTTTACTTTTGAGATTCGGGGCGGACAGGAAGAAGCCTGGAAATTTATAGATCATTTGAAAATTTTTTCTTTGCTTGCCAATGTGGCGGATGTAAAGAGCCTTGTCATTCATCCGGCATCCACGACCCACAGTCAGTTGAATGCGGAGGAACTGGAGGCGCAGGGAATCCGGAAAAATACGATTCGTCTGTCGGTGGGGACAGAACATATCGACGATATTATCCGGGATCTGGAAGGCGGATTTCAGGCGCTGAG
>DBGCEW010000075.1:0-4351 GCA_048357495.1 Frisingicoccus sp. | reverse complement strand
TTATAAATGTATCAACAATGGCCGCCTTCTTCTGAACCTCCGTGTCCAGATGATGCTCTACAAAGTAATCAATTCCCGCCGTTCCACCGATAAAGGACAACTGGTTTCCGCGAAATGTTCCATTATGTTCTGCCGGACGGAAAATATCCAGCTCCGGATGCATTAAAAGCAACGCCATCGGCATTCCGAAACCACTGATGGATTTGGAAAGGACAACCATATCCGGTACAATCCCCGCCCGTTCAAAGGAGAAGAAGGTCCCTGTCCGTCCGTTTCCGACCTGTATATCATCACATACCATAAGAATTCCATATTCGGTACAAATCTTTCGGATTTTCTGAAGCCATTCCACACTGGCAACATTAATCCCGCCCTCTGCCTGAAGTGTTTCCAGAAAAATGGCCGCCGGTTTTTCCACACCGGAATGGTCATCTTCTAAAATCCATTTCAGGTAGGCAATGGAATCCAGGGTTCCGTCATAAGGCACAAATGTGACATTATCCAAAGGCACTCCGGCGCCCTCACGACTCGTCCGGTCCGTTGTCATCGCCAGACTTCCGAGGGTCATCCCATGAAATGCACCCGAAAAAGCGATAACGCCGGAGCGTTTTGTATTTTTCCGCGCCAGCTTCAGAGCTGCTTCCACCGCATTCGTCCCTGTAGGTCCGCAGCACATCACTTTATAATCCAGATTTCTCGGCTTCAGAATTTTTTCTTTAAAGGTCAAAAGGAACTCTTCCTTTGCCTTCGTATACATATCCAGCGCATTGATAATATTATCTTCACTCAGATATTCCATAATTTTAGCTTTAATTTCAGGGTTATTATGTCCATAATTCATAGAACCGGCAACTGCCAGAAAATCAATATATCTTTCACCATCCACGGAAAATAATTCCGAGTTCTTTGCTTTGCTGAATTCGACAGGGTATTTTCTACAATAGGATCTGACTGCAGATTCGGTACTCTCAAAAACTTCAAACATCGTTCTGTGTTTCCTCCATTCCTTTTTCTCATGTATGTCGCAAGGCATTCATGTTTTATTATACCCCTTATCCCTCCGAAGTCAAATTATTTTCAACCCGCAGCCCGCTAATTTCTATTGCTGCAGATAATTACGCATACTTTTGAGAGCATTTTTTTCAATTCGTGAAATCTGCGCCTGTGAGATGGACAGCTCTGCGGCAACCTCCATCTGGGTCTTTCCCTGATAAAAACGCATTTCAATAATCTTGCGCTCTCTTTCCCCGAGTCTTCCAATGGCCTGCTGCAGGGCAATATTCTCAACCCATGACGCTTCGCCGTTTTTCGGGTCACTGATCTGGTCCATGATACAGAGCTTATCACCGCCTTCTGTATAGACCGGCTCATAAAGTGATACCGGACTTTGTATCGCATCCATGGCAAATACCACATCTTCTTTGCTGATACCGATTTCCCCGGCCACTTCCATCACGGATGGTTCCCTGTTATTTCTTTTAATAAATGCTTCTCTAGCATAAATCGCTTTATAGGCCGTATCTCTCAGAGAGCGGCTCACACGAATGCTGTTGTTGTCCCGAAGATAACGGCGTATTTCGCCGATGATCATCGGAACCGCATAGGTTGAAAACCGTACCCCCTGGCTCAGATCAAAATTATCAATCGCCTTCATCAAACCGATACAGCCCACCTGAAACAGATCGTCGGGATTTTCATTGGTGTTGGAAAAACGTTTAATGACACTGAGTACCAGTCGAAGGTTTCCCTTGATGTATTGTTCCTTTGCAGCCGCATCACCGGCCTTAATACGCAAAAACAAAGCTTCCTTTTCCTCTTCCCTGAGGAGAGGAAGCTTTGCTGTATTAACGCCGCATATTTCAACCTTACCCTGAGCCATAATAAGAATCCTCCTTACCACACTTGTTCTGTCATCGAAGTACAGTAAAGATTTTTCTCATTATGAAATTTTATTATACGGTTTTCCGGAAAATAAAAAAATTATTGGGGCTTGACAAAAGTCCACCTCGTCAACTCATCCGGTCGATTTCTTTCTTCAGACGGTTCATAATTTTCTTTTCAAGCCGGGATATATAGGACTGGGAAATTCCCAGTAAATCGGCAACTTCTTTTTGAGTTCTTTCATGACAGTCCCTTGTATTCAAGCCAAACCGCAGCTTAATGATCGTCTGTTCCCTTGGTGACAGCCGGTTAATCGCCTTATTTAACAGCATCCGGTCCACTTCACCCTCAATGCCTTTATAGATAACATCCTCATCGGTTCCGAGAATATCGGATAAAAGCAGCTCATTGCCGTCCCAGTCCACATTCAGGGGTTCATCAATAGAGACTTCCATCCGTATTTTATTATTTCTCCGCAAATACATTAAAATCTCATTTTCAATACAGCGTGACGCATAGGTTGCCAGTTTAATATTTTTTCCCGGATTAAAGGAATTAATTGCTTTGATCAGTCCAATCGTCCCGATGGATATTAAATCCTCTACGCCAATTCCCGTATTATCAAATTTTCTTGCAATATAAACCACCAGTCTCAGGTTATGCTCAATCAGAACCTCCCGGCCATCCTTTTCCTTTTCTGTACCCAGCATACCAATGGCTTCCGCCTCCGCTTCATTTTCCAAGGGTACCGGTAATACATCGGTACCTCCGATGTAAAATATATCTCCGCCGCTCTGACGGATTACTTTTCTCTGACTGCGGCGCGCCGCATAGCGAAATTTTCCCGGTAATGTTGCACTACCCACCATAATTAACTCCTTCCGCACGCATTACTTTTTCAGAATATCAGGATGCACAATTGCATGGATATCATTATTTCTGCTGATTTTTCCAGGGTATATACCAACAATGGCTCCACTCTGAATATATTTTCCCTGCTGATTTTTAAAAATCAGTTTATCCGCAGTAATTCCAGGCAGCACACCATGGGCTTTCCCGATTGAATGATATGGAATGGCTCTCAGACCCAAATCCAGACATTTGTCCTTCAGGCAGGCCTTTAAGATCTCATTCTCCACGAGACATACCGGCTTCCCGCTGAAAGGCTCATAAAGACCGTTTCCTGTATCTAAAAGAGCGCTTATAGAAATTTTATGTCCATTCAGGTGTATCTGAAGATTTCCAATGTAATTTTTCGCTGAATATTCCTTTGCAAAATGGGTGTGGCAGAAAACGATTGGGCACAGACTTCCGATCAGAAAAAAGCACCCGTATAAAAGAATCTGGTGGTGAACAGATTTTATCGGATTTGATTGTGAACAAGAACGTGCTATTCGGTTAAACAAGTGGTTATCAATAACGGCTCAAAATCACCTCCTGAAAATGATTAGCCTTATTATACATCATCCTCTGAAAATATTTTGTCAAACGGTTGTCCGGATTCCATAGAATCTTTCCTGCCTTTTCAACATAATTTCCTGTATAGCAAAAGCCCGAACCGCTGATAAACAGCCGGTCCGGGCTTGATTTAAAGGTTATTTTCAGAATACCTGACAATCTGTCGAACAGGTATCTGTTATTTTTTCTGTAAAAAGCTTGGAATCTGAATGGTACTTGTTCCAACGGTTGTTTCTCTCTTTGTAATCGGTGCCTGATGGGCAGGTGCAGACGTTTTAAATGCAGGCGCTGTGCTGTTGAATGAAGGGCGTTCATTCGCTTTTTTCATAAATGTAGATGTCTGTCCGGCACTTTCCTGGGATTCAAGTCCGGTAGCAATAACAGTGATCGAACATGAATCCGGTGTACTTTCGTCATACATCGCACCAAAGATGATATTTGCTGATTCTCCGGCAAGTTCTTCAACATACATAGCTGCTTCGTTGGCTTCAATAAGACCGATATCACCGGAAATATTGATAACGATATCTGTAGCGCCTTCGATGGTTGTTTCCAGCAGTGGACTTGTTGTCGCCTGTTTTACAGCATCCAAAGCCTTATCATCGCCATGGCCTTCACCAATACCGATATGCGCAATGCCTTTATCCTTCATAACGGTCTGGATATCCGCAAAGTCAAGGTTGATCAGTCCAGGAACGTTGATCAGGTCTGTAATTCCCTGAACACCCTGCTGTAATACTTCATCTGCCTTCTTCAGAGCTTCCGGCATGGAAGTACGGCGGTCAACGATTTCAAGTAATTTATCGTTCGGAATAATGATTAACGTATCTACGTTTTCTTTCAGGTTTTCAATACCGGAAGTTGCATTCACCATTCTCTGCTTTGCTTCAAAACGGAAAGGTTTCGTAACAACACCGACGGTCAGACATCCAAGGCTCTTTGCAATTCCTGCAACAACAGGTGCTGCACCGGTTCCTGTGCCGCCGCCCATACCGCAGGTAACAAATACCAT
>DBGCEW010000074.1:0-7166 GCA_048357495.1 Frisingicoccus sp. | reverse complement strand
ACAACATTTTTTTACATCCTATACAGTATACCATAATTGATATCGGGTATACAATTGGGAGTTCAAAAAATTTTTCTGTTATTTCAGATAAAACTATAGTATACTTTCAATAGCTTCATTTATAAGTGAAAGTGGGAATTAAAGTATAGAGGTATAAGAATGACATATCAACGAACTATGGGAAACGGCATTCGGGTTGTTATGGAAGAAATGCCGGCATATCGCTCGGTATCCATCGGTATTTGGGTGAAAGTCGGTTCTATGTATGAGGATAAACGGAATAACGGAATGGCCCATGTGATTGAACATATGATGTTTAAGGGAACTTCCCGGAGGACAGCGGCAGATATTGCCAATGAGATGACAGCCATCGGCGGAAATATGGATGCGTTCACATGCAAGGACTGTACCTGTTATTATGCAAAAACGTTGGATATATATGGAAAGCGGGCAGTGGATATCTTAGGCGACATGCTCTGCAATTCTCTTTTTGATGCCGGAGAACTCAGGAAAGAGCTGGGCGTGATTCTGGAAGAAATCGATATGTACGAGGATTCTCCGGAAGATCTGGTCCATGAATATCTCCAGAAAGAAGTATGGAAAGACCATCCTTTGGGGTATCTGATTTCCGGTGAAAAGGATCAGGTGGCTGTGTTTAACCGGGAGCGGGTTATGGAATTTTTCAGACGGTATTACTGTGCTGAAAATATAGTGATTTCGGTGGCCGGGCATTTTGACCGGGAAAT
Organism: Frisingicoccus sp.; assembly: GCA_048357495.1. Classification (GTDB taxonomy): domain Bacteria; phylum Bacillota; class Clostridia; order Lachnospirales; family Lachnospiraceae; genus Frisingicoccus. The sequence goes on along the minus strand of DBGCEW010000074.1, from coordinate 6,420 downwards.
GATGTATGGGTGGCTTTGCGATTCTTTCGAAGGTATTCCGAGGGGGAAAAAGGCAGACCCGGGAAAAGCGCCGGTTTACAGGCCGGTTGTATGGAGCCGGGAGAAGGATATTGAACAGAATCATCTGTGTCTGGCATTTGACTGTTGTACACTGTTGAGTGAGGAACGGTATGTGATGACGGTTGCCAACAATCTTCTTGGCGGAAATATGAATTCCCGTCTGTTTATGAAAATCAGGGATGAACTCGGATTGACCTATTCCATTTATTCTTATGGAAGTTCTTATGAACAGGCCGGATTGTTCCAGATATATGCAGCGATGCAGCCTTCTCAGACGGAGCAGGTTTTGGAAGCTATTTTTAATGAGAATAAGCGAATCATTCATGAGGGCGTTTCAGAGGAAGAACTTACCATCGCCCTTCAGCAGATACAGGCGGAATTAATTCTTGGCTATGAAAGCAGCTATAACCGGATGAATAGTCTCGGAAAGTCTCTTTTGATTCGGGATTGTGTGGTTTCACTGGAGGAAGATCTGGAAAAAATAGGTCATGTAAGCTGTGAAGATGTTCGGAATTTTTTTGAAAGTTATTTACAGAGAGAAAGATGCGGCATTGCCCTGGTAGGAAATAGGGGTGCCATTTAAAGGAGGAACTATGACGAAGCAGGAATTTTTATCATCATTACAGGAGACACTGGCAGAGGAATTGAGTGGACAGCAGGTGACAGAACAGGTACGTTATTATAATGCGTATATTGATGAACAGATTGCTGCAGGGCGCGGAGAAGGTGAAGTTCTGGAGGAACTGGGGGATGCCCGGATGATTGCCCGGAACATTATCGATGGTGCGGAACAGGAAAGCCAGGGATACAGGGAACGGACCCGCACTTATTCCGATAGAAATATTTACGGGGAGACCCGGACGACTTATGTAAGCGAAGGTATGGAGGAAGAACAGGGATGGAAATCAAAGCTAAAAGTATATGGCTGTCTGGGTCTGGTTTTCGTAGTAGCATTTATGGTGATCGCCTTTGTAACCCGGCTGCTTATCTGGCTGCTTCCGTCCATTCTGGTCATTGTTCTGCTTGTCTGGATTTTTAAACAGTTTGGAAGAAGATAGAGGGTGGAAAGAAGATGAAAATTTCCATTATATGCGTTGGAAAAATAAAAGAAAAATTTTATCGGATGGCGTTGGATGAATATACAAAGCGAATGAGCCGCTATTGCAAACTGGAGATTCTGGAAGTGGCTGATGAAAAAACTCCGGATAATGCCAGCGATCATGAAATGACGCTGATTAAAGATAAAGAAGGGGAACGGATTCTTAAGAATATTCGCAGGGATGCCATGGTGATTGCTCTGGCGATTGACGGGAAAATGCTTTCTTCCGAGCAATTGGCAGACAAAATCGGACAATTGGGAGTCATGGGGGAGAGCCAGATTCAGTTTATTATCGGCGGCTCCCTCGGACTTTCGGACCGGGTATTAAAAGAGGCGGATATGCTTCTGAGTTTTTCAAAAATGACCTTTCCCCACCAGCTGATGCGGGTTATTCTTCTGGAACAGATTTATCGAAGCTACCGGATTATTCACGGTGAACCTTATCATAAATAGACCGGTTAAAAGGAGTAGAATAATGAATTTATGCACATATACAGAAGAACTGTGGAGGTTGTATTTACTGGGGGACATGCCGGAGATTACGGGCGGGATTTTCGAAAAGATGTCGAAGGATATTGTTATTATCGGTACAGGGAAACATGAATATTATGAGGATTTAAAACAGTTTGAAGAATCCGTTTTCAAGGAAGAGGAGGAACGCAGCCAGATTCATTTTGAGATTGAATCCTTCTGGTGTGAGGAAAAGAAACTGAATGAAGAAACCAGTCTGGTTCATGGAAGCGTCCGGTTAAAGGGAACGGGAATTGATGAAAATGTACTTATAGATATGGACACACGGTTTACAATGATTTATTGTAAAAAAGGTGAGGATTGGAAACTGGCGCATATTCACCAGTCCATACCTTATATCGAACAGATGGAGGGTGAGTATTACCCGAAAACCTTAATGGATCAGGTGAGTGAGCTGGGAACCAAGGCAAAGACCGATCTTCTGACAGGCCTTCTCAACCATCAGGCCTTTTATGATGTTATAAATAAGGTGCCTGTTTCACAGACCACAGGTTATTTAATGGTTATTGATTTGGATGATTTCAAACAGATTAACGACACATACGGGCATTTGTATGGCGATAATGTATTAAAGGAAATCGGCGGTATTTTTAAAACAATTGTCGGAGAAGAGGATTGGGCGGGAAGAATTGGCGGCGATGAATTTGCATTGTTTTTTGGAAAGCTATCTTCGGATAAAGAGGCAGAAGCTATGGCAGCAGAAATCCTTTGCCGTGTAGCAGAAAGAAACCGTCAGATAAAGCTTCATCTGCCGGGTCTCTCTATCGGTATTATGGGCAAGAAAGCCGGCGAGAGCAGCGTAGATATGCTGAAGCAGGCGGATATGAAAATGTACGAGGCAAAACGGAGCGGAAAAAACCGATATAAACTTTGAGGATGATAAGACGGTAGGAGGCGACAGAATGCTTTTAAGAAGATACCGGCCGGAGGACTGCAGAGAAATTTGGCAATTATTTTATGATACGGTCCATTCGGTTAATGCGGGAGACTATACCAAAGAGCAGGTGGATGTCTGGGCCGCCGACAAAGCGGATCTGGAGGCATGGAATACATCTTTGTCAGAGCATTATGGGCTGACGGCTGTGGAGGATGAAAAAATTATAGGCTTTGGGGACATCGACAGGACCGGTTATCTGGACCGTCTGTATGTTCACAAGGATTATCAGAAAAGAGGTGTCGGAACCGCCCTGTGCAATGTGCTGGAGCGGGTCGCTCATGCAGAAGCGGTGACCGCCCATGTATCGATTACGGCGAGGCCTTTTTTTGAAAATCGGGGTTATCTCCTGATCAGGGAGCAGCAGGTAGAACGTCAGGGGATTTTCCTGACGAATTTTGTGATGAAAAAGTCATGTAAAAAGCCTTTGACATAGAAAAAAAGGCCTGTATCAAAGGTTTTTGATAGAAAAATAATACTCCATAGACTAGAATGGGCTTACGAGCAGGAGGAAAATCAAAAATGGAGATTAGTCGTCAGATAAAAAAATTGAGGCTTGAGTCAAAATGGTCCCAGGAGGAATTGGCAGAAAAGGTTTTTGTAACGCGGCAGACAATTTCAAATTGGGAAAATGCTAAAAATTATCCGGACATAAACAGTCTTGTACTGTTAAGTAATCTCTTTGGTGTTTCTCTTGACATTTTAGTCAAAGGAGATTTGGAAGAAATGAAGGAACAGATTAAAGCAGAAGATATTAAGAGACTTAATTTTGACGGCCGGATTTTTACGGTGCTGCTTATTGCAACGGTTGTGTCAGTGGCACCCCTGTTTTTACTTATGAATACAGAGGGGATTATTATCTGGTTCGGTCTGTTTGCAGTGACGTTTTATTTTGCACACCGTATCGAAAAACAGAAAAAGGCATATGATATTCAGACTTACCGGGAAATTTTGGCGTTTACAGAAGGAAAACGGCTGGATGAAATCGAAAAAGCCCGTGAAGAAGGGAAACGGTTTTATCAGAAAGTTTTTATGTTGATCTGTTCGGCGGCGATTGGATTTGTCGTTGCCGGAGGAATGTGCTGGATTATTGTGAAATTTTTTCTGTAGCAAAAAAATGGATATTGTGAGGAAGAATTTGGGGCCGGCAGATGAAATTCTGCCAGCCCTCTTTTGTTGATTCAGGGAAGATTTTCAAGCTCACTGGCGTCGAATTCGATATCAGGGAGCAGTTCGAAATAAAAATCCGGATATTTCAGTGCCAGTGCGTCAATACACCGGGTCTGGGCAATTTTAAAACGGGTCAGGGAAATCTCATCTTTTTCAAATGTGAGATAGACACTGATCCACAGTTTTCTTCCGGTACGCACTATATCATAGGATATATCGGAATAATTGTAGGGGTGAAGAATCGGATCAACGGTTTCTTTGATTTCCTGAATAGTTTCTTCTTCCGGAGGCATGAGCATTAAATCACGGATTCCGGCAATCACGGTTTTAACAGGCACAGGAATCATAATCATGGACAGTACAATGGTGATGATCTGGTCCAGATACGGAATGACGGGTTTGAACCAGTCAAAGGGAATAAGGACCGGAAATAAAAAGGCAGCGGCCATCCCGAGGGAAATCAGACTGTCTATCTGCCAGCCCTCCATCTCAACGGTGACAATCGGTGAATTTAAGTTTTTATTCTTTTGTTTCAGATACACAGAAACGATAATACCGAGAATACAGGCGAATAATTCAAAATAAGCGACCGTATTAAAAGAAATCATATGTCCGCCGTGGAGCAGGATATTGATATTGTTCGAAATCAATCCAATCGTAACGGCGGTCATGGTAATGCCTTTGACAACGACGAAAAGAGTTTCGACCTGCATATAGCCAAAGGGACGGTCTTCGTTGGATGGTTTATATAAGAGAGGAATCAGAAAAATCGATGGAAGAAGCATGAAAAATTCGATTCCATCATAAACGGCATCCAGCAGAACGGCCTGAGAACTGGTATAGATAGCCATAATCAATTCTAAAATAACGAAAAGCAAATTGCCGTATAACGAAACTGTCATGGCGGATTTTTCTTTTTTGGGTGTTTTTCTTCCTACGTGCATGAGAAACCTCCGAATATTTCAAGGAATAAAGTATCCTGGTGATTTAAAAATAATATGTTTATTGTATCAAAAATCTGTTAAAAAGAAAATGAAAAGTGGAGAGGAATTGACATCTGGAATGTCTGAAAGGTATAATATGTCTATAGAGTAGGAGGGAATAATCATGATTCTTAAAAATGAAACCATAGAAGCAATTTTAACACGGCGAAGCATTCGGAATTTTTCCGGCGAGACGCTTTCAAAGGACATTCTTGAGACGCTTGCAGAATGTGGACGTCATGCACCGAGCGGCATGGGGCTTCAGACATGGAAATTTACAATTGTTACGAATGCTGAAATCATTCGGGAAATCTGCGGCATTGTTGAAAAAGAACTGGAACGTCCGGGATATGATATGTACGGTCCGTCAGCCCTTATTATTCCTTCCAATGCCAAGTCCAGTCCTTACGGACCGGAAGATAATGCCTGTGCCCTTGAAAATATTTTTCTTGCGGCCCGTTCTCTGGGTGTGGGCTCCGTATGGATCAACCAGCTTCGGGGTATTTGCGAGGTGCCGGAACTGCGCTGTTTGTTTGACCGTATGGAAATTCCGGCAGACCATGTAGTTTACGGAATTGCGGCCCTTGGCTATCCGGCGGATGGATTTCCGGGGGATAAAGAGCGGAAGGGAAGTATTCACTGGGAGGAATAAAAAAATTTTAAGAAAGATAAACTTCCTATTGCGGGAGTTTATTTTTTCATGTATAATACTTGGTAATAAATTTACAAAATTCTACAAAATTAGGAGGAATAACGATGTCTCAGAGAAAAGATATCCATAAAGTGCTGATTATCGGTTCCGGTCCAATTATCATTGGACAGGCATGTGAATTTGACTATTCAGGAACACAGGCATGTAAAGCTCTTAGAAAATTAGGTTATGAAATCGTGTTAGTTAACTCCAATCCTGCAACGATTATGACGGATCCGGAGACAGCTGACGTTACTTATATTGAACCGCTGAATGTTGAACGCATTGAGCAGATTATCGCAAAAGAAAGACCGGATGCATTGTTACCAAATCTTGGAGGACAGTCGGGTCTTAATTTATGTTCTGAGCTTGCCAAGGCAGGTGTCCTTGAAAAGTATGATGTTGAAGTTATTGGTGTTCAGGTCGATGCGATCGAACGTGGTGAAGACCGTATGGAATTTAAAAAGACCATGGAAAGTCTGGGCATTGAAATGGCAAAAAGTGAAGTGGCCTATTCCGTAGAGGATGCCCTGAGAATTGCAGATGACCTTGGATATCCGGTAGTTCTTCGTCCGGCTTATACAATGGGCGGCGCCGGCGGCGGACTCGTTTATAATGTAGAAGAATTAAAAACGGTATGTGCCAGAGGTCTTCAGGCCAGTCTCGTAGGGGAAGTTCTTGTTGAAGAATCCATTCTTGGTTGGGAAGAGCTCGAGCTGGAAGTTGTGCGTGACGCAAACAACAATATGATTACGGTATGCTTTATTGAAAATATCGACCCTCTGGGCGTTCATACCGGAGACTCTTTCTGTGCAGCTCCGATGCTGACAATTTCCGAAGAGGTTCAGAAACGTCTTCAGGAAAAATCCTATAAAATTGTTGAATCCATCCAGGTTATCGGCGGTACCAATGTACAGTGGGCACATGATCCTGTAACAGACCGTGATATCAT
>DBGCEW010000073.1:0-3207 GCA_048357495.1 Frisingicoccus sp. | reverse complement strand
AGGGTCAGACGTACCGGAAGCCCATCCGCTTCATAAATTTCCCGCACATCTTCACAGGGTACGCGCTTACGAATCGGACGCCGTACCTTATACATATTGAAACGTTCTATTAATTTCTGTGCCGTACCGTCTTTTGAACCGTCATCGATCACAATGACTTCATACAGCCGGTAATCCAGACACAAAAGAGATTCGATACTGTCCACAATCGTCACTTCTTCGTTATAGGCTGGAACAAGAATTGATACCGGGAAATAATAGTCATGCTTAATTTCATTTTTAATCTTGCGCCGCCAGTCCAGGTGATAAAGGTTCCATGCCCCTACGGCCACTGAAAAAAACAGATAGGTCGCATAAAGAAGTAAATAAACGAGGAAGAAAATATTTGTAATTTTTAATACGGAAACTATTGTTGCTGTCATTTCTGCCTCCTGTTCTCTGATTCCAAAACATAAGCAAACATCTCTCTGGCATATTTATCTTTATTTGATAAAAGCTCTGCCTTCTCCGATTCGCTGATTCCAAGCTTTAAAAGAGAGACCGCGGCATTATGGCGCACATACCAGTTTGTACTTTGAAGCCCTTTCTTCAAGGCTGCCTCTGTATCCTCTCCCGGATATTTTTCAAGAGCGCTGGCCGCCGCAATCGCCAGATCCCCGTTCTGATTTAATATGTTCAGAAGTATCTCTTTTGCCGCTTCTTTCGGATGACGTTGAAAATAGCGAATCACCACAAACCGAAGCTCTCTTGGACTTTCTTTCAGCGCCGGAAGCATGATATCTGAAAAATCCTCCGGTTGATTTGCCATAAATTGTACCAGACTGATATTTATAAAATCCGGCCACTTTTTATTTTTCGTCCAAAGCCTTCGGACCAGTTTCTCTTTATCGCCCTGAAAGCCGGCCATCCCATCCGAAATCAATTTCGGCTGATGATACCAGCCCTTCACCTGAAACTGCTCGAAAGCCCTTTCCAGAGCGTCCTCCGCTCCAAGGGCATAGAGAGCGTGAAGCACATTTTCCCGGCAATATACGGTTGAATTTTCCAGATAAAGCAAAAATGTCTCTCCAAGCCGCTCATAAGATTTCGGTGCTACCGCCAGATGAACCGATGAAAAATAAGCAAAAAAGGACTTTTCTACTACCGGACGCTTCTGATAATACATGGCCAGTTCATAGATCACCGGAGATATGTATCGAAAAAAACAGGCCATTTTCCCGGAGCTCTGCTCCTTTTCCGCCTTCAGAAGTACTTCCTGAAAAGCCAGAAGCCAGGATATTTTCCGAAGCTTTTTAACAATTGCCCGCTTTTCCTCTTCCGGAAGTCCGGCTTCCTTTTCCGCCTCAGACATCCATTTTTTCTGCAATGTCCCCATCACATCTATCTGCCGTTTCGAATACTTGGACCTTCGTTTTGAATTAAAAATATAGATAATATTAAAAACCAGAAGGGCAATACAGACAAATATATAAAAATATACAATCGTATTCACAAATCCCTGACGCATTTTCTCACCTCCAGGCTGACTGAAGCATCCAATAGGAGTCCTTCAGCCGTTCTTCGTACTTTGGATCTTTCCAGTCCAGCGTATATGCATTCATTAAAATTTCAGCTTCTGTTCCGATGCCGACACCAATATAGCATTTTTTGATCGTTTCGGACTGAACACCGTAATTTTTATAATAATCTTCGTGAATCTGCATATAAACCGGATTCGAAACATTCAGAAGCGCCCACGGAAGGCGTACCTCCACGGTCCGGTCCCCATAACAAAAATCTGCCAGAGAATCATAAGCCCCGCTGTCCGGATGATTATTCCCGTGGCGAAGCATTCCGGTTTCCCAAGACGGTAAATATCTCTTCGTATATGTTTCATAATTGATTTTCTCTAAAACAATCCGGTTTTCCAGAGCCATCCGAATCGGAATAAATTCCGGAGAATCCGCTTCCGGATATTCTTCAAAGGGGTTTTCACCGGTCATTTCATTCAGGAAATTTTCCCGGACAGATTCATAACGGGCCTGCACCAGCAGTCTGCTGTCCGTTTTGCCCTGCAGACAGAGAAGGAAATCCGCCGCCCGAGAAAAATTCAACTCCGGTGACAGGCTCATCCGGCTTCCACTGGATTGGGTTGTATCTATCGGAATGTAGAGATTCTGATTCTCCGAAACATTTTCACCCTCGACCAGAAGACACAGGCCCTCGCCATCCACACGGACAGACAGCCGGATTCCGTCAACAGACGAAACCACATCTTCTTCCGACCATTCGGACTTATCTCCGTCAATTTGGATTTCCGAAGCTGTAAATTCCATCAGTCCGTAGCCCTGTGCGTCGGTCTGGACATCCTTCCAGAGTTTATTGTTGGCTATATCCTGGGCATAGGCCGTATTCCAGCTCCGCAGCTCCCACTGATCCTGCCATCCTGTGACAAAACCTCCGGAAAATCCTGCATGCTTCATATCATCATAGACCTGAACCAGACGCTGTCCCTGGGCCGTTTCATCCAGCGGGCCGCCATAAGCATCGCTCACAATTCCCCGGGAGGTCGAAAAGCCAAAGCTTCCGATAACCGGCATGGTATGATACCGTCCAAGCAGTTCCAGATAACCATTGTAACTTCGTCCGGTATCCAGTCCGGTAAGGATCTCCGCCAACGCTTCTTTCTGTTCATCCGAAAAATACTTATAAAACTCCGGACAAAAATCATAAAGACGATAGGCGGCAAAGGTTCCTGCCTGGTTTTTATTTTCAGTTTTTATATGCTCGGCATCCAGCCGGGAATACTTACCCAGCTGCCTTGCATAGGTTTTCCAGTCCAATTCCGCCCGCATAAATTTATACAGGATTTCTTCATAATCATCTCTGTATTCAAAAGGATCCACCAACGGCTCATTGATAAACCCAATCATACGCTGTTCTTTATACTTCTTGCTTTCATAGGCCATAATCCGGTCCATAACCTCTGCCAACATGGCCTCAAAGGCGTTCGCATTTTCCCCGGTGGAAAAATAGGTGCCGTTGTAAGCTCCACTGTAAAGCTTTCGCTCATTCGTATAGGCGATGGTATCCTCATTCCACTCCGTACCTATAAGATAGCCGATAACCCAGGGGGATATATCCTTCCGGTAACTGCCGCTGCCGCTCATCTGTCCCTTCGGAAGGATTCGTCTCCCGTGAACAATATCCACCAGTTTCATACCATCG
>DBGCEW010000072.1:0-12096 GCA_048357495.1 Frisingicoccus sp. | reverse complement strand
GTTTCTGTATCACTGGTTGTATGAAAAATAGCCCCGGAAAGCTCCAGCTCGCTTCGGAGCCGGGCTGCATTGCTGAGATTTCCATTATGGGCAAGGGCCATTCTTCCTTTCTGATGATTGACCTCTATCGGCTGACAATTATTTCGGTTGTTTCCTCCCGTTGTTCCGTAACGGACATGACCGACAGCCATCTTTCCTTTTGGAAATCCGGACAGTATATCCTTGGGAAACACTTCACTGATCAGTCCCAGATCTTTGTGGGAAACAAAAATCCCATCATCATTCACTACAATGCCGCAGCTCTCCTGTCCCCGGTGCTGCAGGGCATATAATCCATAGTAAACCATATCGGCAACATCGGCATTCTGATTTCCAAACACACCGAATACACCACACTCTTCATGCAGACTCATACTCTGCCTCCTTTGGAACGCTCTAATGCCGCTCCAATAAATCCTTTAAAAAGAGGATGGGGCTTATTGGGGCGGCTTTTAAATTCCGGATGAAATTGTACACCCATATAAAAAGGGCAATCTGTAAGTTCTACAGCTTCGACCAGTCTGCCATCCGGAGACAGACCGCTGAAGGTAAGCCCGAAGCTCTGGAGCAATTCACGATAGTCATTATTAAATTCATAACGGTGTCTGTGACGTTCTGACACAGAGGAACTCTGATAGCAGCGTTCCATGACGGTCCCCGGCACAACCCTGCACGGACAGGCGCCGAGACGGAGGGTGCCTCCTTTATCAATATCACTGCTCTGTCCAGGCATAAAGTCAATGACTTTGTGGCTGCCCTCCGGATCAAATTCACCGGAATTGGCATCTGAAATTCCGGCAACATCCCGCGCATATGCAATCACTGCAATCTGCATACCGAGACAGATTCCAAAATAAGGGATTTCCTTTTCCCGCGCATAGCCTGCTGCAAGAATCATCCCTTCGATCCCACGGCTTCCAAAGCCTCCGGGTACAAGAATACCGTCCAGTCCGGAAAGCTTTTCCTCACAATTTTCTGCTGTGATCTCCTCCGAATCCATCCAGTGAATCCGGACATGGGTATAACAGGAAAAACCGGCATGGCGGAGAGCCTCCGCTACCGAAAGATAGGCATCATGCAGACCGACGTACTTGCCGACAAGACCAATATCCACCGTATATTTTCTTTCCCGAATCTGCTCTGTCATCTTCTGCCATTCTCTGAGATCCGGTTCCGGCGCCTGAATACCAAGCTCACGACATATTACTCCGGAAAAATCAGACTTTTCCAGCATCAGCGGCGCTTCATAAAGATTCGCCAATGTCCGGTTTTCAATCACACAATCCGGTTTTACATTGCAAAACAGGGCAATTTTCCGGAAAATTTCCGCCTCCAGAGGTTCATCGCAGCGAAGTACGATCATATTGGGATTGATTCCCATTCCCTGAAGCTCCTTTACCGAATGCTGCGTCGGCTTTGATTTATGTTCACCGGAACCCCTGAGAAAAGGAACCAGAGTCACATGAATAAAAAAGCTGTTTTCACGCCCTGCTTCCAGAGATATCTGACGGGCCGCCTCAATAAATGGCTGGGATTCAATGTCACCGATGGTTCCTCCGATTTCCGTGATAACCACATCCGCATCCGTCTTTTTTCCCACGCTGTAAACAAAATCTTTGATTTCATTGGTAATATGGGGAATAACCTGTACGGTAGATCCCAGATATTCACCACAACGCTCTTTGTTCAATACATTCCAGTAAACCTTTCCCGTAGTGAGATTGGAATACCGGTTCAGATCCTCATCAATAAACCGTTCATAATGTCCCAGATCCAGATCCGTTTCAGCGCCGTCTTCGGTAACATAGACTTCTCCGTGCTGATAGGGACTCATCGTCCCCGGATCCACATTGATATACGGATCCAGCTTCTGGGCTGCCACCTTAAGTCCCCTTGCCTTCAGCAGTCTTCCCAGGGAAGCCGCCGTAATGCCTTTGCCAAGACCGGAGACCACACCGCCTGTTACAAATATATATTTCGTCATATTCGCTGTCTCCCTTTCATTTCGCTACATATCGCTTAAAAGCCGGGCCATCACTTCCTCATAGGCAGCCTCAACTCCGCCCAAATCCTGACGGAACCGGTCTTTATCCAGTTTTTTCCCGGTTTCGATGTCCCATAAGCGGCAGGTGTCCGGACTGATTTCATCCGCCAGCAGAATCGTTCCATCCGATGTTTTTCCGAATTCCAGTTTAAAGTCTACCAGCGTCACTCCACAGGCTTTCCAGAGATCGGTTAAGCGTCTGTTAATTTCAAAGGCGTATTTTTTTATCGTCTCTATTTCATCTGTATTCGCCAGTTTTAAAGCGACCGTATGATATTCATTGATCAGAGGATCTCCCAGGGCATCATTTTTATAAGAAAATTCAATCGTCGGTATTGCCAGCACCTCGCCTTCCGCCACACCATATCTTTTGGCAAAAGATCCGGCGGCAATATTTCTGACAATAACCTCCAGAGGAATGATCGAAACTTTTTTTACCAGCGTTTCCCGGTCATTCAGTTCTCTGACAAAATGTGTGGGAACGCCATCTTTTTCCAGCCTTCCCATCAACAAATTACTCATTTTATTATTAATAACCCCTTTTCCGGAAATTGAACCCTTTTTCAATCCATTAAAGGCGGTGGCGTCATCTTTATAGCTGACAATTAATTGCTCCGGGTCGTCCGTACAATAGACCCGCTTTGCTTTTCCCTCATATAATTGTTCTTTTTTTTCCATAATTTTATCGTTTCCTCTTCATCCTAGTAAACATTTATTTTCCGCTGTCACCATAGTTTGACAGCACCCGGGCCGAAGGATCTTTCACATCACAGCCTGTCCATGCCTTATTTGGCATCCAGAAATCCACAATCATCTGGCTCTGGCCGGAATAATATTTCTCAAAAATTTCACGATACCAAAGAGATTCTCTGGTAAATGGACGGGCATGACTGTATTTCCGGCATCCCGCTTCAAATGCATCGTCTGTATAAAGACTTTCCGCATAGGCCTTCAGGTAATCTACCATGGAATGGCCTACCGCATCGGAAAATGCTGCTTTTTCACGCCATAAAATTTCTTCCGGCAAATATCCATCCTTTTCAAAGGCATGGCGAAGCAGATATTTTCCCTTTCCGTATGTATTCAGCTTCAGGTCCGGATTCACAGACATCACATATTTCACAAAATCCAGATCTCCAAAAGGTACTCTCGCCTCCAGAGAATTGACGGAGATACACCGGTCCGCCCGAAGTACATCGTACATATGCAGTTCCCGGATTCTTTTTTCCGATTCTTTCTGGAAAGCTTCTGCATCCGGTGCAAAATCTGTATATTTATATCCGAATAATTCATCGGAAATTTCCCCGGTGAGAAGTACCCGGATATCCGTCTGTTCATGAATCGCTTTACAGATAAGATACATGCCCATGCTGGCACGGATCGTCGTAATATCAAAGGTTCCCAGCATTTGAATCACAGTTTCCAGAGATGAAAGCACATCTGCCTTTGTGATAATAATTTCATGATGATCACTGCCGATATATTCGGCCACTTCCCGGGCATATTTAAGATCAATGGCATCTTCACTCATTCCCACAGCAAAGGTTTGAATCGGTACATCGCTCTTTCTGGCAGCAATGGCGCAGACCAGAGACGAGTCCAGTCCTCCCGAAAGAAGAAAACCTACCTTTGCATCGGCAACAAGGCGTTTTTCAACGCCTGCCACCAATTTGTCATGAATATTCCGGCACACCGTTTCCAGATCATCGCCGGATACCCGATCTACCTTTGCGATATCACAATAGCAGATAAATTCACCGTCCTTATAATAATGTCCCGGTGGGAACGGCATAATCTTATCCACAAGTCCCGTCAGATTCTTGGCCTCACTTGCAAATACGATGATTCCTTTTTCATCGTAACCATAGTAGAGCGGCCGTATTCCAATCGGATCCCTCGCTGCAATATATTTTCCGGTTTCACCGTCATAAATAATACAGGCAAACTCTGCATCCAACATAGCAAACATATCTGTTCCGTATTCACGGTACATTGGAAGAATAATTTCGCAGTCGGATGCACTTTGAAATGTGTATTTTCCGGAAAGTTCTTTTTTTAACTTCTCAAAGCCATAAATTTCACCATTGCAGACAGCATAGCTGCTCTCCAGTGCAAAGGGCTGCATCCCTGAAGGTGTGAGCCCCATAATCGCAAGTCTGTGAAAGCCAAGAAGTCCTCTGCCTGTGTCCACAACCCGACTGTCATCCGGTCCACGGGAAACCGTGCGTAAAAAACCCTGTTCAAATATGCTGTAATCAACATCACTGCCGCAATAGCCCATAATCGAACACATAAACCTATTCCTCCATACCTATTGGGTAACTAATCCCATGTTGTCGTCTTCCGCTTATATTTTTTTCTGACTCTTTATTTCCGGGTTTTATTTCACACCGAAAAGTAAATCTCCGTATGTCGGGAACGGCCAGTATTTTTTAGCGGTAATCATTTCAGCCTCATCACATGCAAGTCTTAATTCATTCATCTTTGTAAGCACAGTGTCACGAATCGCATTCGCTTCATCGCCGATATCTTCAATACCTTTTAAATCAAGCAGCGCTTGATCCAGTTCATCGGTTCTCGCCGAAATCCGGTCTGTTAAAGCAGAAAGTTTCTTTACAAGCCGGCTTTCATATCCGCAAAGGATATCTTTATCCAGAGCTTTCTTTGCTGCTGCGGTTCGTGCAAGAGACAGCGCATAGGCCTCAACTGCCGGTGCAATTTCTGTTCTTGCCATGTCCACCATCGTATTTGCCTCAATCCGAATGGTTTTGCAGTAAGTATCCAGAGTAATCTCATAACGGGATCGAATCTCCGCCTCAGAGAATACTTTATGAGAAGTGAGCATCTCCACATTCTTTTTATCGAGAATATGAGGGATACAGTCCGCTGTTGTCCGGTAATTCAAAAGGCCTCGTTTTTCCGTAGCCTCTTTAATCCACGTCTCATCATATCCATTACCATTAAAAATAATATTTTTATGGTCTTTTATTGTCTTTCGTATCATTTCATGAAGTGATGTTTCAAAATCCTCTGCTTTTTCCAGTCTGTCCGCATAAATCTTCAGACTTTCTGCAACAGCGCTGTTCAGCATAATGTTGGCGCAGGCAATACTATCCGATGAACCAAGCATCCGGAATTCAAATTTATTTCCGGTAAAGGCAAATGGAGAGGTCCGGTTACGGTCGGTCGTATCCCGGTTGAACTTCGGCAGAGTATCCACCCCAAGCTTCATCAGAGTCTTTTCTGTACCGGAGTAAGGGGTGTTGGTTTCAATGGCTTCCAGTACAGCATTCAGTTCATCCCCGAGGAACATGGAAACAACCGCCGGCGGCGCTTCGTTCGCTCCGAGACGATGATCATTTCCCGCATTGGCAACGGAAATACGGAGTAAATCCTGATAATCATCCACAGCCTTAATAACTGCGCAGAGAAAGAGGAGAAACTGTGCATTTTCATAAGGTGTTTCTCCGGGAGACAGAAGATTTACCCCTGTATCCGTGGAAATTGACCAGTTGTTATGCTTGCCGCTGCCGTTAACGCCGGCAAAAGGCTTCTCATGAAGCAGGCAAACCAGGCCATGCTTTGTTGCCACCTTCTGCATAATTTCCATCGTCAGCTGGTTGTGGTCCGTCGCAATATTTGTCGTCGTATAAATCGGAGCCAGCTCATGCTGGGAAGGAGCGACCTCATTATGCTCTGTTTTTGCAAGAATGCCGAGTTTCCATAATTCATGGTTCAGGTCTTCCATATAAGCGGCAACTCTCGGTTTGATCACGCCAAAATAATGGTCATCCATTTCCTGTCCCTTCGGCGGTCTTGCGCCGAACAATGTCCGTCCGGTAAAATGCAGGTCACGGCGCTTTTCCGCCATTTCCTTATCCACCAGAAAATATTCCTGTTCCGGACCTACAGAAGTCCGGACACATTTTACTGTATCGTTTCCGAACAAACGCAAAATTCGAAGTGCCTGCTTGCTGAGAGCCTCCATCGAACGGAGCAGAGGCGTTTTTTTGTCCAGAGCCTCACCGCCGTAGGCACAGAAAGCTGTCGGAATACACAGGGTTTTTCCCTTAATAAACGCATAGGAAGTCGGATCCCATGCCGTATAGCCTCTTGCCTCAAAGGTTGCCCGAAGGCCGCCTGACGGGAAGGATGACGCATCCGGTTCTCCCTGAATCAATTCTTTTCCTGAAAACTCCATAATTACGCCACCGTCCGGCGATGGTGAAATAAAGCTGTCATGCTTTTCAGCCGTAATTCCGGTCAGAGGCTGGAACCAATGGGTGTAGTGAGTCGCACCATTGGCAACCGCCCAGTCCTTCATTGCCGCCGCAACCGCATTAGAAACACTAATATCAAGCTGAGCGCCTTCATCGATCGTTTTTCTCAGCGACTTATATACTTCGGCCGGCAGATTAGCCTTCATCACCCTGTCATCAAACACCAGACTTCCAAAATATTCAGATACAGTTCCCATAGTAAAATCTCCTTTTGCCTGATAATAATAAAGACAAAGACCCCTTTAATGTAAAAACATTAAAGACGCCTTTGCCTTTATCCATTCATATTTATTTTTCAGTTTCTGTCAGGTTTTAAACAATACCCTGAGCATCCATTGCATTCACTACTTTTTCAAAGCCTGCAATATTGGCACCGACAACATAATTGCCGTCAAAACCATATTTCTTTGCCGCATCATCAATATTGTGATACAGATTGACCATAATGCCTTTCAGTTTTTCATCAACCTTTTCAAAGGACCAGCTCAGACGCTCGCCATTCTGTGCCATTTCAAGGGCAGATGTTGCAACACCACCCGCATTTGCAGCTTTACCCGGAATGAAGTACACGCCGTTTTTCTGTAAATATTCTGTAGCTTCTTCTGTTGTCGGCATATTCGCACCTTCACAAACAGCAATGACGCCATTTGCCACCAAGGCTTTCGCATCTTCAAGGTGCAGCTCGTTCTGAGTCGCACATGGAAGGGCAATATCTACCTTAACGCTCCACATACCTTTACCCTCATGATATTCGGAATCCGGTCTGTATTTTTTATATTCCGTAAGTCTTGCGCGTTTTACTTCTTTAATTTCTTTTAAAGCTTTCACATCAATACCTTCCGGATCATAAACCCAGCCGGTGGAGTCTGAAGCCGTAACAACTTTGGCTCCGAGCTGATGCGCTTTCTCAATTGCGTAAATGGCTACATTTCCGGAACCTGAAACCGCAACGGTTTTTCCTTCAATATTATTACCTTTACATTTTAACATTTCTTCAGTGATATAAAGCAGACCATAACCGGTAGCTTCAGTTCTTGCCAGAGAACCGCCGTATGAAAGGCCTTTTCCTGTCAGAACACCCTCAAACAGACCGCGGATTCGTTTATACTGTCCGAAAAGATAACCGATTTCTCTGGCTCCGGTACCGATATCCCCGGCAGGAACATCTGTATCCGCACCGATATATTTACAAAGCTCTGTCATAAAGCTCTGGCAGAATGCCATGACTTCTCTGTCAGACTTTCCTTTTGGATCAAAATCCGAGCCGCCTTTGCCGCCGCCGATAGAAAGACCTGTCAGGGAATTTTTGAAAATCTGTTCAAATCCCAAAAATTTGATAATGCCCAGATTTACAGATGGATGCAGTCTCAAACCGCCTTTATAAGGTCCAATCGCACTGTTAAACTGAACCCGGTATCCGGTGTTCACATGAACCTGACCCTGATCATCCACCCACGGCACTCTGAATTTTATCTGTCTTTCCGGGTTAACCAACCGTTCAAGCACCGCATCACGACGGAAACGTTCCTCATTCGCCTCGACAACTACCCGTAACGATTCCAATACTTCCTTTACTGCCTGATGGAATTCAGGCTCCGCAGGATTTTGACGGATTACCTGTTCAATCACTTCATCTACATATGACATAACTGCATCGCTCCTCACTGAATAAAAATATAAAATATAAAATATAAAATACTATGCTAAATCGGAAAAAGACAAAAACACCTTTTAAGGGAGTTTTCCCAAAAAGACGCCTTTGCCTTCATGGGTTGCATTGTACACCTATAAAAAAGACTTGTCAACACTTTTTTATTTTTCTATTCAAAAAAGAATAAAAAGAATCTTTTCATTATATATTGTATTGACAAAATAAAATCTAAGCGGTATACTGCTCGCAAATGAGCAACGGCGTTCATTCCTATACAGACAGCGTTCTGTATGCGAATGAACGCTTTTTTAATTTCTCTGAAAGGACAGAATCAAATATGAAGCTAGAAGGTCAAGTGCGAATCCCTTCCGGATGTGCCATTGCTGCCGTTATTTCTAAAAACGGGAACAAAATGTCCGGTGAAATGATTACAAATGCTATGAAACCGATGCATGACCGTTCCAACGGCCTTGGCGGCGGTTTTGCCGGCTACGGTATTTATCCGGAATACAAAGATTTTTATGCCCTGCATCTTTTCTATAATGAACGGGCAACTCGCAAGAGCTGTGAAGCCTTCCTGAAAGAAGGGTTTGAAATTGTAAAATCTGAAATCATCCCCACCAGAAAACTCCCATCGATTACCGATGAACCTATTATATGGAGATATTTCGTAGCGCCACTGAAATCTGTTCTTGACACTCTCCAGTTAGACGAAAAAGAATTTGTTGTACGGACTGTCATGAAGATCAATACAGAAATGCCGGGTGCCTATGTTTTCTCCAGCGGAAAAAATATGGGAACCTTTAAAGCCGTCGGATTCCCGGAGGATGTCGGCCTCTTCTATAAGCTGGATACCTACGAAGGCTATTCCTGGACAGCCCACGGCCGTTATCCGACCAATACACCCGGATGGTGGGGCGGCGCCCATCCATTCACACTTCTGGACAACTCCATTGTCCACAACGGAGAAATCTCTTCTTATGATGCTAACCGGCGTTTCATCGAAATGTTCGGCTATAAGTGTACACTTCAGACAGACACAGAGGTTTTTACCTATATTATGGATTATCTGACCCGTATTCAGGGTCTCACTTTAAATGAAATCGCCAGCGTCATCGCAGCGCCTTTCTGGAGCAGTATTGAAGCGACAGCCAATGAAGAAGAACGGAAAAAACTTATTTATCTCCGCACCGCCTTCTCCAGCCTTCTTGTAACCGGACCTTTTTCCATTATCCTCGGCTTTAACGGCGGACTTATGGCTCTAAATGACCGGTTGAAGCTCCGTTCTATGGTCGTTGGTGAAAAAGATGACCGGGTTTTTATTGCAAGTGAAGAAACATCCATCCGTACCATGGAACCGAATGCAGAAAATATTTACGCCCCTGCAGGCGGGGAACCGGTCATTGTCCGAGTAAAGGAGGGTACATTCTAATGGGTTTGGAATTTATATATCCGGAATTTGAAGTTATCCGAAATGAGCATCGATGTATCCGGTGCAGAATCTGTGAACAACAGTGTGCCAATGGCGTACATACCTTTAATGCGGAACAGAAGACCATTATTATTGATGAATCGAAGTGCGTGAACTGTCAGCGCTGTGTATCCTTCTGTCCGACCCGGTCTCTTAAAATCATAAAAAGCAACTGCACCCTCCGTGAAAATGCCAACTGGGAAAGCGGGACAATTAAAGAAATCTATAAACAGGCAAACAGCGGCGGTGTTCTTCTCTCTTCAATGGGCGCCCCAAAACCCCTTCCGGTTTACTGGGATAAAATCCTGATCAATGCATCTCAGGTCACCAACCCGCCCATTGATCCACTGAGAGAGCCTATGGAAACCCGGGTCTTTCTCGGCAGAAAGCCAGAAAGCATACAGCGTAATGCCGATGGTACCTTAAATCTGGATCTGCCGCCCCAGCTTGAACTTTCCATGCCAATGATGTTCTCCGCAATGAGCTACGGTTCCATCAGCTACAATGCCCATGCATCGCTGGCCAAAGCCGCCCGGGAGCTCGGAATTCTTTACAATACGGGCGAAGGCGGACTTCATGAAGATTTTTACTGTTACGGAGAAAATACCATTGTTCAGGTCGCATCGGGCCGCTTCGGCGTCTATAAAGATTACCTGGAAGCCGGAGCCGCTGTTGAAATTAAAATGGGACAGGGGGCCAAGCCCGGCATTGGCGGACATTTACCGGGAACAAAAATCATCGGTGACATTTCCCGTACCCGTATGATTCCTGAAGGTTCCGATGCCATTTCCCCGGCGCCCCATCATGATATTTATTCCATTGAGGACCTGCGCCAGCTTGTGTTTTCTCTCAAAGAAGCAACGGACTATAAAAAGCCCATCATTGTAAAGGTTGCCGCCGTTCACAATATTGCCGCCATTGCAAGCGGTATTGCCCGAAGCGGCGCAGATATTATTGCCATCGACGGCTTCCGCGGCGGTACCGGCGCGGCACCGACACGCATCCGTGACAATGTGGGTATCCCTATTGAACTGGCTCTTGCCGCTGTCGATCAGCGTTTGCGGGATGAAGGCATCCGGAATCAGGTTTCTCTGATTGCCGGCGGAAGCATCCGCAGCGCTTCAGATGTGGTCAAGGCCATTGCCCTGGGCGCAGATGCCTGTTACGTGGCAACGGCGGCCCTGCTCGCCCTCGGCTGCCATCTTTGCCGCACCTGTCAGAGCGGTAAATGCAATTGGGGCATCGCTACCCAGCGCCCGGAACTCGTCAGCCGACTGAATCCGGAAGAAGGCAGCCAGCGTCTGATCAACCTTATGACAGCATGGCAGCATGAGATTAAAGAACTCATGGGCGGAATGGGTATTAACTCTATCGAAAGTCTCCGTGGGAACCGGTTTATGCTCCGGGGTATCGGACTGACGGACAAAGAACTCTCTATTCTCGGAATTTCCCATGCCGGAGAATAAATGATACCGGAATGCTGTGAAAAAAATCTGGAGGTGTGGTATAATTTATGTTAATCCATGCAATGCATCTGAACTATAAAGAATTAAATAATATCATCCGCCGGGCAGATGAAGACTGCTGTATCCAGGAATGCCTTGGACAGCGCTTTATCGGCACCGGCATGGACCATATCGCAATTACTGTAAACGGAACTCCCGGAAATGCCCTTGGGGCATACCTGAACGGTGCGAAGATCATTGTCAATGGCAATGCTCAGGATGCCGTCGGCGACACGATGAACGCCGGAGAAATTATTATTCATGGAAATATCGGCGATGCCGCCGGATATGCCATGCGCGGCGGAAAGATTTTCGTCCGGGGCAATGCCGGATACCGCGCCGGAATCCACATGAAGGCTTATAAAGAAAAAATGCCTGTAATGGTCATTGGCGGCTGTGCCGGAAGCTTTCTTGGTGAATATCAGGCCGGCGGAAAAATTATTGTGCTGGGATTAACCGACAGCCACCAAAAAATCATCGGTAACTTTCCATGTACCGGAATGCATGGCGGCAAGATGTACCTGCGAGGCAGGATTGACGCTGCTTCTTTTCCCGGACAGGTTACCGTAACTCCTGCAAATACAAAGGATATGGCCGAAATTGAGGCTTATATTGCCGAATACTGTACCCTGTTTGGCTATGACTTCAAACAGGTTATGAATTCGCCCTTTACGGTCATTACTCCCGACAGTAAAAACCCATACCGGCAAATGTATGTCGCAAATTAGAAGAAAGTAGGTTGTAGTATGAAATATTCACCGCAAGAAATTATGCAATATGTAATGGAAGAAGATGTCAAGTTCATTCGTCTTGCCTTCTGCGATATTTATGGCAAACAAAAAAATATATCCATTATGCCTTATGAACTTTCCCGGGCATTCGAATACGGTATTGCAATCGATGCCTCGGCCATCGATGGTTTCGGCGATGAATCCCATTCCGATTTACTGCTCCATCCGGATTCATCAACACTGGCCGTTTTGCCATGGCGTCCCGAACACGGACGGGTTATCCGCATGTTCTGTGATATTTCCTATCCGGACGGAAAAGCTTTTGAATGTGACACCCGGAGCTTTCTAAAAAAGGCGGTGGCTGATGCCAAAAAT
>DBGCEW010000071.1:0-3413 GCA_048357495.1 Frisingicoccus sp. | reverse complement strand
TAATATGTATAAAATCGACTTTAACCACCCCATCAAAATTCACTTTATGGGTATCGGCGGCATCAGCATGAGCGGTCTCGCTGAGGTTCTTCTGGAACGGGGCTTCACGATTACCGGTTCCGATATGAAAGCATCTCCGATTACAGAAAAACTGGAACAGCACGGCGCTGTGATCACCTATGGCCAGAAAGCGGAGAATATTACCGACGATATCGACTTGGTCGTTTATACCGCTGCAATTCACCCGGACAATCCGGAATTTCAGGCCGTTGTGGAAAAAAATATTCCTCACATGGACCGGGCAGAGCTTCTGGGCCAGATTATGAGCAATTATCACAATTCCATTGCCGTGTCCGGTACCCACGGAAAAACAACAACGACTTCCATGCTTTCTCTGATTCTGCTGGCCGGCCAGTGCGATCCGACCATTTCTGTCGGCGGAATATTAAAAGATATTGATGGCAATATCCGTGTGGGACATTCCCAGAACTTTATTACCGAAGCCTGTGAATATACAAACAGTTTCCTGAAATTCAATCCGCGGATTGAATTGATTCTCAATGTGGAAGCCGACCATCTGGATTTCTTTAAGGATTTGGACGACATCCGCCATTCTTTCCGCCTCTTTGCGGAAAAATTAGATGGAAAAGGACTTCTGATCATTAATGGCGAAATTCCAGACTGGCATTATTTTACTGAAAATCTTCCATGTAAAGTCATCACTTACGGATTGGATCCTTCCGATACCTATACCGCCAAAAATATTACCTTTAATGACCAGGCCTGCGGAAGCTATGATTTATTCGTCAACGGTGAAAAGCTGGAACACATTACCCTGAACGTCACAGGAATGCACAATGTTTCAAATTCTCTGGCTGCGATTGCCACTGCTATGGAGCTGAACATTCCTATGGAAAAGATCAAACTGGGTTTGACCAACTTCAGGGGTACCGACCGCCGCTTCGAATATAAAGGGGAGATTAACGGCATTACCATCATTGACGACTATGCCCATCATCCGACAGAAATTGAGGCAACCCTCACCGCTGCGAAAAATTATCCACACCGAAAAATTTGGTGTGCTTTCCAGCCTCACACCTATACCCGGACTAAAGCCCTGCTTGGGGACTTCGCAAAGGCCCTTTCCCTTGCTGATCATGTTGTCCTCGCAGACATTTATGCGGCCAGGGAAGTCGATACCGGGGAAATCCACTCAACGGATCTGCAGGCTGAACTCCAAAAACTGAATACCGAAACAGATTATTTCTCCTCATTTGAAGAAATTGAAAAATTTTTATTAAAAAATTGTACCCACGGCGACCTGTTGATAACTATGGGCGCGGGAGACATTGTAAATGTTGGAGAAGACCTCTTAAAATAACAGTTATCCACATTATCCACAGATTTATCAACATTTTTCCGTTTTTAAACCTGTGGATAATTTTATTTACATAATGTTTTTCCACATTCACCGCAATCATCGCGAAACCTCTCTATTTTCCTCGATTTTTCGACATTATTTTATCCACAAAATAATTATGATGAAAAGTTATCCACATTTTCCACACTTTCCACAACCCGCTTCGCCAAAATCCTGCCCTATTTTCAACAAATATCAGATGTGTTATACTCATCTTAATATAAATGTCAGGGTGATAAATTATGAACAATATTGCATTACATACAGATATGCCAAGGAATCTCACCATGATTCCCAACGAATTTCTGGACCATTATATGGCCGGAGCCAATGGCGAATTTTTAAAAATATATCTTTATCTTCTTCGGTGGGCCGGATGCGCCCATGCGGAAATCACAACAAACTCTATGGCCGATTTTTTCAATATGACGGAAAACGACATTAAACGAGCCCTCCGTTTCTGGGAGCAGGAGCAGCTTCTGCGGATTGGCTGGTCGCCGGACGGCAGTATTCATGCCATCTGTTTATGCCCGGTGACTGCACCTTACAAAGATACGGAGGACCGGAACGAAACACCGGCTCACCGCGAGACAGTTTCTTATTCGCTGTCCGACACGGTCTCTCCGGATTTTGAAGTCTTGTCTCAGGAATCTTCCGAAGAAACCGTCACAGACACAGCCAAAGAAATCTCCGACTATGCTGTGCCATCCTACTCCGTCACAGACCTGCAGCGTTTTATGGATAATGGGGAGATTAAAAATCTTTTCCTCATGTTCCAGGAGCTTACAGGTAAACCATTGAACCAGAACGATATGAACACAATTGTCTTTTTCTATGACGAACTGGGGATGTCGGAGGATCTGATCGAACACCTTTTTGAGTATTGCATTTCCGGCGGTCACCGGAAACTGAATTACATTCAGGCCGTTGCCATCAGCTGGACCGAAGCCGGTATTCGGACCGTTGCCGATGCAAAGACTTATTGTGCGGGCTTCAACAAACAAAATACCGCCGTAATGAATGCCTTTGGCATCAAAGGCCGTTATCTGAGCGATGATGAACTTTCTTATATCCGCCGCTGGACCCAGGAATATGAATTTTCACAGGAACTGATTGTGGAAGCCTGCCGGCGTACGATTTTAACCGCCCATTCGGCAAGTTTTCAATACGCCAACACCATTCTGGAACGCTGGCGGAATAACGAGGTCCATACCCTCGCCGATGTTTCCCGGCTGGATGCCGCCTTTGAAACCGCCAAGGCCGCACGGGCGAAAAAAACTCAGGAAAATAAATCTGTGAAAAACACCGCCGGAAAAAAACCGGCTTCCCGTTTCCACAACTTTAACCAGAGAACTTATAATTACAGTGATATGGAAGTGGAATTTGTCAAGAAACTCCACTCCGGCAACCATCAATAAACGGATACACGAGGAGGATCGGTCGCCATGCTGAACAATTCACTCTATCAAACCATTATGCGGGACTACAACCGCCGTCAGGCCGAGGCCCGGCATGCCCAGGATCTCCGGACTCAGGAAATATTTACCAAACTCCCGGAATACGAAACTCTGGAACAGGAAATCATCACTCTGTGCGCCGGGGAAGCCAGAGCCCGGGTATTAGCGCCGGACAAAGAGCGCCGGATTTCGGGACAGGAGCTCCATGACCGGATTGCTCTGCTCAAATCCCGGCAGCTTGCCCTTCTGCGCGGTGCCGGTTACCCGGAAGATTATCTGGAACTTCAGTACACCTGCCCCCTTTGCAGGGATACCGGATTCTCCGGCAATGATTTATGTTCCTGCTTCCGCCAGGCTGCTGCCCGGCATATTTACGACCAGGCCAAAATCGCACCGCTTCTTGAAAAAGAGAACTTTGATACGTTTCGGATCGACTATTATTCAGAAGCCGTCGATCCCCGTTTTGGCATCAGCCCGGCAGAAAATATGCGCACGATCGCTGCAAGATGCCGGCAGTATATCCAAAACTTCGATAC
>DBGCEW010000070.1:0-3646 GCA_048357495.1 Frisingicoccus sp. | reverse complement strand
TCCGATGACGTATGTGAAGACTATTATCCGGTAGTAACCATCCGCTCCAATGGAAACCAGACCATCGGACTGACCAATCACTCCGACAACCAGCGGACAACATCCATTTCCATGGTCCGGGACCAAATATTGACCTTTTACAATCAGGAAAAATATATCGAAGACAATACAAAGGTCTTTAAAATGACCGACTGGAATCTCAACTGGTTCCGGCTTGTTCCCGGAATGAATTCGATTTCCGTTACAGGCGACTGCGCCGTCACAGTTTCCTGTGCATTCCCAAGATTGGCAGGTGGTCAGTAATGTATTTTAATAAAGACAGCTTTAATCAAAACAAACCTCTGGAATTTTACGTCTGCCGTCCGAATAACGAAGTTGTCGCTCCGGTCATCGGCTTTGAAAACGACCGGATGACCCTGAATATGCTGGATATTTCCGAACTATCCTTTGAAGTTCCTGAGTATATCTATCTGCCTCAGAAAAAGGCAACCGTTTTAAATCCATGTTTTTCCTATCTTTCCCAGTATATGCGGATTCAAGATTCCTGCGGACGGATTTTCCGTATCAATACCGAACCGGAAATTCGTGAAACGGCTGACGGCCGCATAAAAACTGTATCCGCTGACTCTCTGGAATGCGAATTACAGGATAAGGATATCATCGGCCTCGCCATCAATATGGGCAATGAACTGAGCGCCGAATGGTACGATGAAAACTTAAATCCTCTCGGCATCCCGGAAAATTATATTATCTTTGCCAACGATTCGGAAAAACGTCTGAGTCTGATGGATATTCTTCTGGACTATGCGCCAAACTGGAAACTCGGCCATGTGGACACGGAACTTCGTGCCCTGCGCCGTTCCTTTGAAATCGATGCCTCCGATCTCTACGCCGTCCTCACCCAGGATGTGGCCAGAGCCTTTGAATGTATCTTCTTATTTGACACGGCCACCCGGACCATCAATGCCTATAAGGTTGAAAATGTCGGCAAAGATACCTGCATTTATCTCTCTATCCACAACCTGGTCCGTTCAAAAACCATTGCGCCGTCCAGCGATACAATTTACACCAGTTTCAGCGTTCTGGCCGATGACAATCAGGATATTTTAAGCTTTGCCAACTTCGGCAGCAATGAAATTACCAACTATGAATACTTTATGAATCCCATCTGGTTCAAGGAAGAAACCATCACCAAATACCGGGCATATCAGAAAAATATTGAAACCAAACGTGAACGGTATATGCAGATCACCAAGGACTATAATTATCTGAACACCCGGATCACAGATATTTATGACCGTGTCCCCGATGACTCCTGCGAAACGGCATGGACCGGCCTGTCTCTGGAAGAACTGGAGGCCGAACTCTCCGGTTATCAGAAAGCTGTCGAATATCTCGAAAAACTCCATACAGCAGATGGTGTCCTGCAGATTGAAGATTCCGCCGACTATGGCGTCTATGTCAGCTATAAACAGGTTATTATCCCAAAACTTATGGCTCAGATTGAAGCCGTTGAAGCGGGTAAATTAAAACCGGAAGACACCCTGAAATGGGAAACCAACTGGGATTTATACGGTATCCATGAGCTGGAAAACCGTCTCCTTGTTTACACCGACGCTGCAGCTATTTATCAGGCCTATGCCGCAGACTATAACCCGGATATCCATACGGAAAGTGAACAGCTCTATCAGATGAATCACCAGTTATATCTGGAAAATACCGAATATATCCGACAGATTCAGTCGGCCATCGCCAGCCGTAAAGAAAAACTTTCCGAATATCAAAGGGAAATGGATGCCCTGCAGGCTGAAAGAACAGAAATTACCGCCTATTCCCGGATGGATGCTCCGGTCCACGGTTTCACAAAAGAAGAACTTGAAACCTTTGAATCCTTAACCGTACATACGGATTATGTCAACGAAAATATTCTCGTCACCGATTTTGACGATGAAATAACCAAGGTAGACCTGGCCAAAGAACTCTATAATTCCGCCTGTGAACAGCTTGCCGTCGAATCCAGACCCCAGCTCAGCATGCAGACCGATCTGGACAGCTTTCTCTCAATGACCAGATATAACGGCTTTACCGAGGAACTGGAAGCCGGAAACTTCATCCGTGTCGGTATGAATTCCGATGAAGCCGAAAAGCTTCGGATCATCAGCATCGGTTTCCAGCCTTCAGATCTTTCTTCCGGTCTGGATTTAAAATTTTCAAGCATGGTAACCACCTATAACCGCAGGGATGATTATACCTATCTGACTGGCGGCAGCCGATCCCGTTCCGGCAAAAATAAAATCTCCGCCGGAATTACTTCGGAGGATTTAACCACTGCTCTGTCCACCCTTTTAAATTCCAAATTTGCTTCTTTTATATCCTCTCCGGTTTTCGAAAATGCCTCATCCCAGAACATTGAAGCGGTACTCGGTACCTTCGAAGTCATTCTGGCTGACTATCTGAAAACAAAGGATTTAACGGCAGAGGTTGCAAATATCGGAGAACTCGCCGCGGATTCCGCATTTATCACCTATCTTCAGAATCACTTTATATCAACAGTGACGCTTGAAGCTGTTCAGGGTAACATCCAAATTCTGTTCACGAATTATGGTGAAATTGTAGATTTATTATCCGGTACAGTCACCACCGGCTCTCTCCAAAGTATTGTTATCAGTGCAAAAAATGCGGTGATTGACACTGCCTATCTTGAAGATTTAATGGCAAAAAATATCACCGTCAACCATCTGAAAGCCGAAGATATTAATACGAATCAAATCGGTCTCGCATCTGAGGACGGCTCCTTAACCATTACCGGAGCCACGATGCAGTTTTCCGATGATACCGGGGTACGTCTCCAGCTTGGCAAAGATGCCGAAGGAAACTTTTCCTTTATCCTCCGGGGCGAAAACTCTGCTGTCCTTATCGATGAAAACGGGCTTCAGGAAAATGCTGTCACTGACGGCCTTATTAAAACCCGGATGCTTGAAAACGGCGCTGTGGATACAGGCAAGGTCAACTGGGAATCCGCCGGGGCGACTACGGATGCTAACGGATATCCGGTCTGGAAATCCAGCAATATTATTGTCGAAGAAGATGGTTCAACTGTGACAACGAAGTTTCAGAATATAACATCGGAAATTGATGAAACGGCCAGAGAAATTACACAATTGATTACAGAGGCAACAACGATTGAAGAAAATGGGGAACCAGTAGCATTAAAAACGGCTTTTAATGCAACGAAAGATACTTTGACTGAATATTCCAAAACACTTTCTGACCATACGTCAACGCTGAAAGACCATGGAACAGCAATTACATCGAACGCCTCACAGATAAGTAATTTTTATCAGGGATTAGATGAATTCAAACAGACAGTTTCTGAAACCACCTCCCTTTTAGCGAATATGGCCCTCGGTGAATCTCTGTACATCAATAATATCTTCAACGAAAAAACATTGGACAAAACAAATTACCCGGATGACTCCAAATTTGAACCTTTCACATTTTTAAAAAAATATAAGTGTGCAAATACTTCAGCATCTGTCATCGAGAGTGATACAACAACTCCGATTCAAAACGGATATACATTAAAATTTTCTGCAGCCGACTGGAATACACCGGAGGATAAATATATCGGCGGCGTATCTTTTAA
>DBGCEW010000069.1:0-4970 GCA_048357495.1 Frisingicoccus sp. | reverse complement strand
AAAGCCGTTATTTGCACCGATTCTCTGAATCAGCAGATTGAACGGATTGAGGCATCGGGCGGTCATCGGACTGTTTTGGCGGAAAATGCGGTGTACCTGGATCATAAAGGGGATGTTATTTATTATCAGCCTCAGGAGGCGGATATGGAAGCAGCCGTTCATGGGCAGGCAACCCTGGCAGAAATCAGGGCCGATGGTTCGGAACAAAAGAATCTGTATACGACAGCGCCGGATTTGTATGAGAGCGATATGCAGGGAAGTGCAGAAATCGCCCGTCTGATTGTGCAGGAAGAAAAAATTTACTTTTCATATGGCAGCATTGCCGGCTCCGGTATGTTTTTCCAGGGAGGAAAAGTTATAAGAATGGACCGGGACGGAAATAATGCGGAAGTAGTTGCAGGAAACGAAAGCCTTGTGAATTCTATTTTTTCTGTGAATCCGGATGGAAGTGTGAAAAGTGAGTTCGGTGAATTTGAAGAAATGCTTTTTACCCGGATGCAGGAAAGTTTTTCCGTGGATGGCAAGATGTATCTGTTCGATCCGTTGACCGGTGAACCAGAAGTTATTCTGACAACGGAGGATTATCAATCGGTTGGAGAGGGATTATGTAATTATTATGAAGATACCTGTCTGCGGGTTGAGCTGTTGGAGGTCTCTGATGACCGGGTATATTATCTGGCGGATTATGGAATTTCAGATCCGGAGAACAATATTGGCTGGCGGACCGCTTATCGACGTGAAAATGGCGCGCTGTTAGAAAAAGATATGGAAACAGGAGCAGTGACGACACTGTTTACATATTAAACAAGGTTATTGCAATTCTGCATGTCATCATTTATTATATAAGATGGATTTTGTCGTAAATTTAGGCATGATAGAAAGGAAGACTTTTTATGAGAAGAATTGGTATGTTGACCAGTGGCGGAGATTGCCAGGCATTGAATGCCACAATGCGTGGTGTTGGAAAAGTTCTTTATAATAAATTAGATGAGGTAGAAATTCTTGGGTTCAGGGATGGCTATCGCGGTCTGATCCATAATGACTATAGAGTTATGCGGCCATCCGATTTTTCGGGAATACTGACCATGGGAGGTACGATTCTGGGTTCTTCACGTCAGCCCTTTAAAAAAATGCGTGTTATCGAAGATGACGGCATCGATAAGGTTGCGGCGATGAAGCGGACCTACAGAGAACTCGGGCTGGAGTGTCTGGTTGTTTTGGGAGGCAACGGTTCTCAGAAAACAGCAAATCTTTTAATGGAGGAAGGACTGAATATTGTTTCTCTTCCGAAAACCATTGATAATGATATATATGGAACGGATATGACCTTTGGCTTTCAGAGCGCCGTGGATATTGCGACCAATGCGATTGACTGCATCCACACAACGGCAGCGTCTCATGGAAGAGTGTTTATTGTGGAAGTGATGGGACATAAAGTGGGATGGCTGACGTTTCATGCAGGCATTGCCGGAGGCGCAGATATTATTTTACTTCCGGAAATTCCATATGATCTGGATTATGTTCTGGCGGCTATTGAGCGGCGTCATAAAGCAGGAAAGCGTTTCTCGATTTTAGCGGTTGCCGAAGGTGCTATGTCGAAGGAAGATGCGATGCTGAGCAAAAAAGAATATAATAAAAAACGGCTTGAAAGTCAGTATCCGTCCGTGTCCTATCAGCTTGGAGATCAGATTGAAAAGGCTATTGGCCGGGAAGTCCGGATTACTGTTCCGGGACATACCCAGAGAGGCGGAAGTCCGGATGCCTATGACCGTTTTATATCATCCAGACTCGGCGCGGCAGCCGGCCGTCTGATTGTTGAACGGAAATATGGCCGTATGGTTTCCTTTGATGGCTTTGAGGTGACATCAGTACCTCTGAGTGAAGTGGCAGGGAAATTAAAATATGTGGATCCGGCAGGTGCTGCTATCCGCGAAGCCAAGGATATGGGTATTTGTTTCGGTGATGAATAGAAAATATAAATGAGGAGTGAAAAGGGTGTCTTATCAGGCTCTTTACCGAAAGTGGCGTCCTCAGACCTTTGAGGATGTCAAAGGTCAGGAACATATTGTAAAAACATTGAAAAATCAAATACGGCTTGGAAGAGTGGGACATGCTTATCTGTTTTGCGGCACCCGGGGAACGGGAAAAACGACGGTGGCGAAAATATTTGCCAAAGCGGTGAACTGCCTTCATCCGGTGGATGGAAGCCCCTGCGGCGAATGTGCGATGTGCCGGGCCATTCAGAGCCAGACATCGATGAATGTCATTGAAATTGATGCGGCTTCGAATAACGGAATCGATAATATCCGGGAAATCCGGGATGAGGTAGAGTATTCGCCAACGGAGGGCCGTTATAAGGTTTATATTATCGATGAAGTTCATATGCTGTCGATCGGCGCCTTTAACGCTCTGCTGAAAACACTGGAAGAACCGCCGGAATATGTCATTTTTATTCTGGCGACAACGGAGGCTCATAAAATTCCGGTAACTATTTTATCCAGATGCCAGCGGTATGATTTCCGCAGAATCACGGTGGATACGATTGCAGGCAGATTATCAGAGCTGGCAGAAAAAGAAAATATGGATGTGGAAGAAAAAGCACTGCGTTATATTGCCAGAGCGGCAGACGGATCGATGCGTGATGCATTGAGCCTTCTGGACCAGTGTGTTGCCTTTTATCTGGATGAACGGTTAACCTACGAACATGTACTTGATATTTTGGGGGCTGTGGATACTGCAGTTTTCAGCCGCCTTCTTCGGTGTGTGATGGATCAGGATATCCCGGGAGCGCTGAAGCTGATCGAAGAGGTCGTTATCCAGGGGCGGGAGCTGGGACAGTTTGTGACGGATTTTACCTGGTATCTTCGGAACCTTATGCTTGTGCAGAGCTCGAAAGAGCTGGAAAATATTTTAGATATGTCGGCAGAGAATCTGGCGGCACTCAGGGAAGAGGCCGCACGGATAAAACAGACGGTGCTTATGCGCTATATCCGTATTTTTTCGGAACTGACGAATCAGCTGCGCTATTCCACTCAGAAAAGGGTGTTGATTGAGCTGGCGGTGGTGAAATTATGCAAGCCCCAGATGGAGAATAACTACGAATCGATTTTGAACCGCCTTGCGGTGCTGGAGGATCGGATGGAAAATGGTGTGATATTTGCACCAGAGAGACCGGAAGAAAGAGCCGGGACCGGGGAAGCCAGTAAAGAAGAAACCGACGTCAGTCTTCCGCCGGCCCAGGCCCGGGATGTGGAGGCTGTTGTTGGACAGTGGGGAAAAATTACCAGCGGACTGGATGCAAGCATGATGATTATGCTGAAACCGGCCCTTGTCAGTGCCGGACCGGACAATCAGATTATTCTGGGATTTCATCAGGAGATGAACAAGGCCTATTTTGATGAGGAAAGTCACAGAGTTGCGGTGGAAGCTTCTATTCGTCAGCATATCGGCAAAGAAGTCCGTATCGTTATAAAATTACTGGATTCAGAAAAAAGGGAAGAGACATTATTTATAAATCCGAATAAAATACGGCTGGATCATGTAGAATTTATTGATGAAGATCAATTTTAAAGGTTTTCAGAGTAAATATATATAAGGAGGAATAGAAAATGGCAAAAAGAGGTGGATTTCCGGGGGGAATGCCTGGAAATATGAATAATTTAATGAAGCAGGCGCAGAAGATGCAGAAGCAGATGGAAGAAGCGACACGGGCGCTGGAGGAAACCGAGGCAGAAGCGACTGCCGGCGGTGGTGCGGTTACAGTGAAAGTTTCCGGAAAAAAAGAAATTCTTTCAATAAAAATTGAAGAAGAAGTTGTTGATCCGGATGACATTGAAATGCTGGAAGATCTGATTGTGGCGGCCGTTAATGAAGCACTGCGCAAAATCGATGAAATTTCCCAGGCATCCATGTCGAAGGTGACCGGCGGCCTTGGCGGATTTGGAGGTTTTGGTTTCTAATGAGCTATTACAGCAGTCAGATCAGCCGTCTGATTGAGGAATTGTCCAAATTACCGGGAATTGGCTCTAAATCGGCTCAGCGTTTGGCGTTTCATATTATAAATATGCCGAAGGATCAGGTAAAGGGACTGGCGTCGTCCATCCTGGATGCCAGAGAGAATATTCAGTACTGCAAACAGTGTTATAATCTGACAGACAGTGAATTATGTCCGGTATGCCGCAACGAGAAACGAAATAAAAGAGAGATTATGGTTGTGGAAACGCCGAGAGATTTGGCGGCTTATGAAAAAACAGGCAAATACGAAGGTGTGTATCATGTTCTTCATGGCGCCATTTCCCCAATGCTTGGCATCGGCCCCAATGATATCCGGTTGAAGGAGCTGATGCTCCGCCTTCAGGGAGAGGTGGACGAGGTGATTATCGCCACAAACTCCAGCCTTGAAGGGGAGACAACGGCCATGTACATCAGTAAATTAATTAAACCGACGGGGATTAAGGTCAGCCGTATTGCCAGCGGTGTTCCGGTAGGCGGTGACTTAGAGTATATTGATGAAGTCACTTTGCTGCGGGCGCTTGAAGGCCGGATAGAGCTTTAAAATACCCTGGCTGATACATCTGCCGAAAGCAGCCATTTGCCGGCCGGCCCTCGGATCAAAAATATCCTGAAAGACGCCGGTAATCTGTAAATCGCCAATGGGCGGCAATTTTTTTCCAACGCCCTTTCCAGGGTGCAGAGGGCCTTTTTTAAGAAGTATATAACCGGATTGGGAAACATTGCCCAAAGCAGCATCAATAGCTATGATAAATGGCTGTTGGTGCTGTTTTTTTATGTCCAGATAAATCTGGTTGAAATTGAGTGCGTGAATGGGTCTGTCCAAGGTTCCATAAACGCGGTCCGGAAGGACCTCTGAAAGAATTGTGCCAATCACCGGTCCGAGACAGTCGCCGATAATGGACGGGCTGCCAATACAAAAATAGATAAGAGGCCGGCCTTGTTTATTCGTTGCCTGA
>DBGCEW010000068.1:0-7103 GCA_048357495.1 Frisingicoccus sp. | reverse complement strand
AAGCAAAGGATTATTTATGGAGATTTTATATTAAAGACAATAAATATGTATCAGTAATTAATAAAAATAAAACTGTGAACAAGTAAGCTCACAGTTTTATTTTTATAAAATTTTTTCATCTCAGACACCTACCCTTCAACAAGCATTTCATTCAAACCGGAATCCGTCATGCCGGAGGTATCGCATGTATGCGTGATATGCCCTTTATTCATAACAAGTATCCGATTGCAATTCTGAAGCACCTCTGAGATGTCATCTGAAATAATAATAACACCCATTCCGGCATCCGCCAGTTTTCTTGCATACGCATGAATATCCGCTTTCGAGCCGACATCAACGCCAACGGTCGGACTGTTCAGTATCAGAATTTTCGGTTCTGTTTCAATCCATTTGGCAATGACCACTTTTTGCTGATTGCCGCCGGACAGAGCCTGCACCGGAAGCCGTCCGGAAGGTGTAACGATTTTCAGTTCACCAATCCACCGTTCCACTTCCTCGTCCATTCGTTTTCTCTGTATAAATCCAGTCTTGCTCAGTATTTTTTTATAAGCTGCCACCATCATATTTTCTCCGATTGTATGCGGCATAAACAACCCTTCGGTCAGCCGGTCCTCCGGCACGCAGGCAATTCCGTTTTTTATGGCATCCCTGACATTTCCCAATGTCACTTTCTCACCATCTATGTATATTTCGCCTTCACAGAGAGGAATCATACCAAACAACGCTTTGGCAAGTTCAGATCTTCCCGAGCCCAGCAGCCCCGTAATCCCTATAATCTCTCCGGCATAGAGCTCAAAACTTATATTTTTAAAAAGATGTTCGGAAGATATATTTTTAACCTCCAAAAGCAGCTTTTCCCTTCTTTCCGGTCCCCTAAAAGCTGTGGTCACAAGCTTTCGTCCGGTCATATAATAAATAAACTTTTCATTATCGAAATCCTTCATGGAACCGTCAATCACTTTTCGTCCATTTCGAATAATCGTCAGCTCATCCGCAATTTCAAAAACTTCTTCCAGTTTATGACTGACAAATAAAATCGAAATTCCCTTTTTCTGAAGATCTCTCACGATTTTAAAGAGGGAAACAACTTCTTTTTTCGTCAAAGCGGTCGTCGGCTCGTCCATAATCAGCAGCCTTGCATCCCACAGTAATGCCCGGCAGATTGCCACTAACTGCTTGTCCGCTACAGATAAATCCCCTAACCGCGCATCCATATCTATCTCAATGCCTACCCGAGACATTATTTTCTCTGTTTTACTTCGAATGGATTTCCAATCCACCAATTTCTTTTTTTCATATTTTTCGGATGTCATTGCAATATTCTCAGCAACAGTCAGATTCGGAAATATTGCAAAATCCTGATAAATAATCTGAATTCCCGCATCAATCGCCTGCTGAGTTGTCAGCTTTGAATATTCTTTTCCGTCAACAACGATCGCCCCACCATTTGGCACATATACGCCCGCAATAATTTTAATCAATGTGGATTTTCCACAGCCGTTTTCTCCTGCCAGACACCGTGTTTCCCCCTCATAAATCGTTAAATCCACATCCTGAAGGGCTTTAACACCGGCAAAATTTTTAGAAATCCCCTTAAGTTCAATCAATGCCTTCTTCATAAAAATTTTCCTTTCACCACTTTAAGTCCGGATGTCCGTACGCATTTGATTGAATGGTCTGCCGGGAACTCCCGGCAGACCTGTTCTATGACATACGTCGATCAGAAATCATACTCGCTCATATTTGAAGCATCCACATCAATCCATGCAGAACCGTTAATGATATTGCCGTTCACTGTCAGGTTCTGATAGCCATCGGGTGTCAGGCTGATACCATTTTTAATTTCTTCGCCATTCAAAACTTTGACACAAAGTTCTGCCAGTGCATAACCTGCATCCGCAGGGTCCCAGAATGTAATCTTATCAATAGCTCCGGATTCCAGATACTGTTCTGCGGTAGATACAAGACATGTTCCGACAACAAAGGTGCTGTCTTCCAGTCCCTGCTCTTCAATCGCTCTGGCAACCCCAGGAACATCTGCCATTGCCGATCCGAGGAATCCCTTTACATTCGGATAAGTGCGCAGCAATTCCTGAGTTTTCTGATAAGCAACCTCTGAATCTTCGGTTGTTTCGTTTTTATTGGAAACAAGTGTCATATCCGGATATTTTTCTTCCTGAAGCGCAACCTCCGCATCAATCCATTCATTATGCGATGTAGCTGTTAAAGCGCCAAGGAATGTGGTATATTCACCTTTTCCTTCCATCATTTCACTCAGCAGTTCCATCAGATGACGGCCGTATTCCGCATTGTTAAAGGCTTCCAGATCATAGTCTGCATTTTTTACATCCGTAGCTTCATGGGTAACAACAACAATTCCTTTATCCCGCGCCTTCTGAAGAACGGTTTCCACTGCTTCTGTGGAATTTGGTATAACAACCATTGCATCCACACCCTGAGCAATCAAATCTTCGATAACCGCTACCTGTTCTGCCGGATCTGCCGTATCTGCTCCGGTAATATAAACGTCCATGCCTGTGTCTTCGACAAATTTATCAATACCCACCTGCATCCGGTCATACCATGCAATTCCCATAATTTTTACGACAATGGCAACGGTATATTTTTCGTCCGGATCTGCCGTTTCTGTTTTCACCGCCGTAGTTTCTGCCCCCTTAGTTTCTGCCTGAGCTTTCGTTTCCGTTTTTCCTCCGGAACCACAGCCCGCCAATGAACCGACCAGCATTGAACACATCAATAAAATACTCAACCATTTTTTCATAAAAAAACCTCCCCAAAAAATTATTTTTCTCCTGTTTCCTCATCCTCGTAAGGAAAAATCCGGGTCATCCCCTCCGGTACCTCAATAAACGGACAGTTACCAAGCTCATAGATAAACCCAACATAAGGTTCCGCATTCATATACGCATGAATATCCGAAAAGAATTTTCCCGTAGACATTATCGGGACACCATTGTCTTCAAATTCATACATCACATCTTCAAGTTTTTCATCTGATATTTTTTCTTTAATATGATGCAGACCAGGTCCGTGCCGGTCCAACCAGTCCTGATAAATTGTCGGTCCTTTTACCGGCTGGATAACTTCAATTTCAAAGTCTCCGACCATTGTAATGGCGATCCGCATTTCCCATGGTTCTTCAACTTTTTTTCCTCCCCGTTTTCCATGTTCCAGATACATCCAGTCCATATTTTCGTTATTAAAGCTCCGTACCTTCCATGGGCCGATCTTCAGCCGGTCAACCCATTGCTGAAGCGTTTCTTCCAGATTGTCTGTGATTGCGCATACCTGCCAGATTTTCCGGTTTTTGTTGTACGCCTCAAGTTCTTTGTTTGTCATTTGTTCTACCTCCATATTTATTTTTTATTTACATCTTGAAATAAGGTGTCCTACAGGGTGCATTCCAATAAGAAAGGAGTTCATCATCCATCCTTACCATACACATCTGAAATCCGGCCTGTTCCTGAACCGTTAAAAGTTCCCCCACATGATTTCCGACAATTTCAATGTTCTTTTCCCTGAGATAATGGCAGCATTTCCGATAAACAATCAACTGTTCCATCAATGTCGTTGCGCCCGAACCATTAATCAGCAGAAGCACCTTCTCTCCCTGCTGAATTTCCAGATCTTTTATTAAAGCATCCAGCATAATCTGTGCTGTTTCATCCGCCGTTTTTACCGCTGTACGGCCGCCGCCGCCTTCACCGTGCTGTCCCATGCCGATTTCCATCTCATCATCTGCGAGACTTGCCAGTTCTGCACCAGTCACCGGATGAGTAGCCCCTTTCAGCGCCACAGCCAGTGTCGCCATATTATCAGCCGTTCTCTGAGCCACTTCTGCAACCTTCTCTAAGCTTTCGCCCTTTGCCGCCGCAGCTCCCGCCATTTTATAAACCGGTACACAGCCCACCAGACCACGCCGGTCATCAGCTTCGCTTCTCGGGACACTGGAGATATCCTCCTGTGTCACGACTTTCATCACACGGATATCATCCTGACGGATCATCTTCATGGCCATGTTTCCAGAAAGCATATCCCCTGCATGATTCAGAACAATGTAGACCACGCCTTTTCCCTTATCCGCTCTGCGAAGAGCCTCCGCACAGGCCTGAGGTCCGGGAGCCGCAAAAATATCACCGATTACTGAAATATCAATCATGCCTTCTCCGACAAACCCTGAACAGCAGGGTTCATGTCCGGAGCCTCCCATGGTAACGATCGTAACGCGATCGGCCGTCTCCAGTTTCCGGTTGACAACCAGATGATTGTCCTCAATCTTCAACATTTCCGGATTTGCCAGCGCCATTCCTTCCAGCAATTCCTCCGTAAGATTTTCAGGCTCATTTATAAATTTTTTCATTTTCATATTTATCATTCCTCCTTACTGCAGGCATCCTTCATAGAGGCCCTTAAATAAAAACATCATTCCCACAGCTCCGGCATCCGGACATCCCAGTGTTTTTTCGCCATAAGATTTCGCCCTTCCGTATTTTGCAACATAATTTTCCGTTGCATTCATTCCTGCCTCCGCTCCATGAAAGGCTGCTGCCAAAACTTTTTCTGCTTCCGGTTCCTGAACTTTATCCGCGTATTCTCCGGCAAAAATCAGAGCATCCATCATCGTTTTATCCCCGACATGGGCTTTGGTAATTGTTGACATCTCCGTAATACCGGTATGAATCATATGTTTTACAGATTCTCCATCCAATATGTCCCTGTTTTTTACACCCATGCCAAATCCCTGAAATAAAGTTCCCCATAAGGGTCCTGCAGATCCGCCGTTTACATTCATAATCTGTATTCCCAGATCCTCCAGAAAATCTGCAAAGTTTCCGTCCTTCCATGCCTCTGAAGCCTTATGGATACATTCAGCAATCCGATGAACCGTCACTCCGTGATCACCATCACCGAATTTTGAATCGATTTCCGACAGCAGATCTGTATTTTTCTTTAATAACTCCGATGTATAGATCAGCATTTGTCGAAATTTTTCTCTGGAAATTTCCATATTTACCACCTCTGTCATTTTACTTCCTGCCACTGACAGCTCTTCTGACTTTTTATAATGGCTTCACAAAGTTTTGCTTCACGATACCCATCCTCAAATTTTGGAAAAGTCACTGGATTGTCCGGCTTCGCTTCTTTTATATACTGATATACTTCTTTAAATAACTGTTTCGATGTATCTGCAAATCCTTCATTATGGCCTCCCGGTAAAGTGATAATACTTCCCGCTTCCGGATATACCAGCGAAGGATCCCGGATAATCACTTCGTTTCCCCTGTCCCTTCGCCCGATAATCAATTGATTCGGCTCTTCGGAATTCCATATCACAGAACCCTGTGAACCATTAATTTCAAAGGTCACACGATTCTTATGGCCGCACGCCATCTGATTCACAGTAAAAACACCACGCTGTCCGCCATTAAAATGAAGCAGTACAGATGCGTAATCTTCCGTATCAATATCAACCACATCATAATCTTCATTTTTGAGAATCTTTCCAGACCAGGTCTCAATACTTTTTTTCGGCTTTTTCCGCTTTTTCAGAAACGTTCCCATATCCGCATTGACTTCCGTAATCTGTATTCCTGTGACATATTCAACCAGATCCATCCAATGGGTTCCGATATCTCCTACAGCCCGTGTCACACCGCTCTGCGCCGACTCCAGACGCCAGCTATAATCGGTATCTTTAACAAGCCAATCCTGAAGATAAGAACCGGTCACTGAATAGAGTCTGCCAATCTCGCCCTTTTCAATCATCGCTTTTGCCTGACGAACCAAAGGATAATAGCGAATATTAAAATGAATGGCGTTGACTAAATTTTTCTGTTCTGCCAATTCCGTCAATTCCCGAGCCTCATCTTCTGTCATTGTCAGCGGCTTTTCACATACAACATGCTTTCCGGCCTCCAGCGCCTTTTTTACCATCGGATAATGAAGCGCGTTCGGTGTACATATATGAATGACCTGAATTTCCGGATTTTCCAAGACCAGCTGAATGTCATTATAATAATGAGGAATCTGGAATACTTCTGCTTTCGCCTTCGTCTTTTTCAAATCACGACCGACGATAGCTTCAACCCATCCGAGATTTGTTCTTCGAATGGCCTCAATATGTTCCTCGCCAATAAATCCTACACCTACAACTGCAGATTTTATCATTTTTCACCGCCCCTTATTTTTAATGTAAATTATGTAACTTATTGTTTTGATTAAATATTACATCTTTTACTTTTGTTTGTCAATTGCATTTGTCATTTTCAACATTATATCTATTTTCTTCGGATTATTTTTGTGAATTTTTCAATAATTTTCATATTTACTTTTCTCAAAATTGATATATTATATCATTATAGAGTATATTTTTTTACTTTTTTTAACAAAACGCAACATATTGTTACATTTGCTACACCTCTTTGTGTTTAAAAATTTATAGGATATTAAAATTGGATTTGACAAATTCTACATTTCACGATATTTTATCTTTATAAGGTGACATCGAATTGCAAAGGATTGTATATGGAAATGAAACAGGAAAAAGCTGAACGATTAGTACAGATTGCAAAAATGTACTATGAAGAAAACTTAACACAGAGTGAGATTGCAAAAAAGCTGGACGTATCCCGGGCATTAATCTGCCGTTTGCTCAATGAAGCACGAAACTACGGAATTGTTACGATTCAGATACATTCACCGGAAGAGGATTCCTCCCTCCTGAAAAATCAATTGAAAAACAGTTTCAAAATTGAAGATGTTTTTATTGTCAAAGCGCCGCTTGGTCAAACTGTCACAGATGAAAAAATCGCAGAGGATTTTTCCACGATTCTTCTGAAACTTTTACCATCCTGTAAAAACATCGGATTCAGCTGGGGAAAAATTATCCATGACGGTCTTGAAATTCTTTCTGAAAAAGAAAATCATTATGAGGCAATGCCAAATACTTCCGTCTTTCCTCTGGCCGGCAGCATGATTACGACCGGATATTCTGTTGATGCACAGAAAATTGTCCAGACCTTCGCCATGTGCTTCGCTTCCGTTCCAAACTTTCTGTATGCTCCGGCATTTTTAGAAAGTCC
>DBGCEW010000067.1:0-5866 GCA_048357495.1 Frisingicoccus sp. | reverse complement strand
TTTCGGAAATCGGCCCGTATCGTTGGCGATACGATGGGTAAATACCATCCCCATGGTGACAGCTCCATCTATGACGCCCTTGTTGTTATGAGTCAGGACTTTAAAAAAGGGGAACCCCTCGTGGATGGCCACGGTAATTTTGGCTCTATCGAAGGGGACGGTGCCGCTGCCATGCGTTACACCGAAGCCCGGCTTCAGAAGCTGACCCAGGAAGCCTTTTTAACCGACCTGGATAAAAATGTTGTGGACTTCCAGCCAAATTTTGATGAAACAGAAAAAGAACCGGAAGTGCTTCCTGCAAAAATTCCGAATCTGCTCATTAACGGGGCCGAAGGTATTGCCGTCGGTATGGCCACAAGCATTCCGCCCCATAATACGGGTGAAGTGATTGATGCTGTTCTCGCCTATATAAAAAATAATCATATTACAACGGAAGAATTACTCTCTATCCTTCCCGGGCCGGATTTTCCCACTGGTGGGATTGTAACAAACAAATCCGAACTACTCTCTATCTACGAAACCGGTCAGGGTAAAATCAAACTCCGGGGCAAAGTAGATATCGAAAAAATCAAAGGCGGACGGGAACAGCTTGTCATCACCGAAATCCCCTACACCATGATCGGCGCCGGAATCGGCAAGTTTTTAAACGATGTCTATGCCCTTGTGGAAAGCAAAAAAACAACCGATATCGTGGATATTTCCAACCAGTCTTCAAAAGAAGGGATACGAATTGTTCTGGAACTGCGCCGTGGCGCCGATGTGGAAAATCTGAAAAATATGCTCTATAAAAAGACCCGGCTGGAAGATACCTTTGGCGTCAATATGCTGGCCGTCTCCGGCGGACGCCCGGAAACCATGGGCCTGAAAGCAATTATTGAAAGCTTCCTTGATTTCCAATATGATATCAATACACGCAAATATCAGCATCTTTTAATGAAAGAACGGGAAAAACAGGAAATTCAGGAAGGCCTTATGAAGGCCTGCGATGTCATCGATTTAATTATTGAAATCCTTCGGGGCTCCAAAAATATCAAACAGGCCAAAGCCTGTCTTGTCGATGGTATAACCGATGGCATTCAATTCAAAACAAAGACTTCAGAAAAAGCTGCTGCACGGCTTCGATTTACAGAAAAACAGGCCACTGCCATTCTTGAAATGCGCCTTTATAAATTAATTGGTCTGGAAATCGAAGCCCTTCAGAAAGAACACGATGAAACTTTAAAAAACATTGCGAAGTACGAGGATATCCTCGATAACCATGCCAGCATGTCCAAAGTTATTGTCAGTGAGCTTAAACACTTTAAAAAGAATTATGAACATCCGAGAAAGACCCGGATCATCAACGCTAAAGAGGCTGTTTTCGAAGAAAAGAAACTGGAAGCAATGGAAATCGTCCTGCTCATGGACCGCTTTGGTTACTGCCGGACAGTGGACGTCCCTACCTTTGAACGCAACCGGGATGCCGCCCTTTCTGAGAGTAAATATGTTATCCAGTGTATGAACACCGACAAGCTGTGCATTTTCACCGATACGGGACGTCTGCACCTGATTAAAATTTCCGATCTGCCTTTCGGTAAATTCCGGGACAAGGCCATTCCGATCGACAACTTCGGCAATTACAACAGCAGCGAAGAGTCTATGATCTATGTGTCAAGCCTGTCGGAGGTTATGAATTCCCGACTGATTTTCGCTACAAGTCAGGCCATGTTCAAACAGGTCGCCGGCAGTGAATTCAATGTTTCCAAACGGACCATCGCCGCTACAAAACTCAGTCCTGAGGATAAGGTTACCGCTGTTTTACCTCTCGGTGAAGCCACCCATATCGCTCTGCGCACCCGCAGGGGCATCTTCCTCCGCTTTGACATCAACGAAATTCCTGAAAAGAAAAAAGCCGCTATCGGCGTCCGTGGTATCAAACTGACTGCCGATGATCTGGTTGAAGAGGTTTACCTTCTTGATAAAAATAACGAAATGCTCATTACTTATAATGATAAAGAAATTATTCTGAATAAACTCAAGCTTGGCCATAGAGATACGAAGGGAACAAAACTGAGAATCTAAAAACAATAAAGGAGCCGCTGTCCTCAGCGGCTCCCTGTACTAATATCATTTGTTTATCTTCTTCGTCAATCATCCCCTGCCTGAGCATGGCTTCAAGCACCTGATTCTGACGTTTCTCTGCCAGCTCCATACTGGCCGTCGGTGCATAAACGGATGGTGCATTGGGTACGCCCACAAGCAATGTGCATTCATAATCATTCATCGCTTCCGGCTCTTTGCCAAAATAACCCATGCAGGCAGATTTCAGCGTATAATAGCCATCACCATAATAAATGCTGTTGACATACAAATCCAGAATTTCTTCTTTACTGTATTCCGATTCAATTTTCATGGCCATAAATACTTCCGCAATTTTCCGGCTGAAGGTTTTCTCCTGACTGAAATAAATATTCTTTGCAAGCTGCTGGGTGATCGTGCTTCCTCCCTCTACAAAGGCTCCTGCTTTAATATCATTGACAACCGCCCTTGCTATGGCAATCACATCGATGCCGGGATGGCTATAAAACCGATGGTCTTCCACCGCGATCAGAGCATCCCTGTAAATTGACGGTACCTGCTCCAAAGAAACAAAATCTTCTTTCTGGAAAACTTCTTCCAACGACTGCTTCAGTGGTTTCTCAGCGAGGGCATCCCTGTATTCCATGTAGCCCTTAAGCGTCAGAACTCCCATACATAAAACCATCGTCCCCAGAAAAACCCCAAGCATTGTTTTTATAACCTTTACAAAATGATTCATGTCATGCCCCCCTTTTCTTTATAGCCTCAGTATAAAGAAAAAGACGGACGGATTCCATCGGTTTACGTTACAAAAGAAATGGCTGTCTTACATTGTTGTAAGATTGTAATAGCATCAACAATATTAAAACAAATCGCTGTGACTTCCCGTTCTTGTCAAATATAAAATCAGTTCACCATTATCAATGATATCTTCCAATAATTTTATATCATATCCTCTTTTAAGGATGCGTTTATAATCTTTTTTAAAGGATGTATGATATTTAATCTTCAGCATTCAAATCCTCCATCAATTCTTTTACTGAAGAAAAGCTTCGACTTAAATTTCTTCCATTTCTAACATCTTCAATCGCTGCTATGGTTTCAGCATTAGGAACATCCATCGTAATACTAAACGGTATTCTCTGTTCCCTTACTGCCTGTTTTGCTGATATAGTAAAAAAAGTAGTCATGTCCATTCCAAGATTAGATACAAGTTCCTGTAACTGTGCTTTTAATGTTTCATCTATTCTCATTGTAATATTTGTTGTAGCCATAAAATCAACTCCCTTTTTTACTATAATTATAATACTCATTTTTATCATCATCAATACATTATATGTGCAATGCAAGTGCAGTTGTTCTTGTGTATCTCCACGATGGTGGATATTGGTTTCTAACAAATCCTGTAAGATTCCCTGCATCACGGTTTACAACTGCCGCATGGCGAATATCCCTGTGCCATTAAATCCTCTCTGCTGCCGGTATACTCAGCTTTATTGCCTTCACTCAT
The DNA here is from genome assembly GCA_048357495.1 of Frisingicoccus sp. GTDB lineage: Bacteria > Bacillota > Clostridia > Lachnospirales > Lachnospiraceae > Frisingicoccus. The sequence continues at coordinate 2,298 of DBGCEW010000067.1, read as the reverse complement.
CTGGTTCACGCTGGCACAGTCTGGTTTATGAAATTTCTTATTATTTGTATTTAAAATATATGTTTCCTCTGCGGATACTGCGTTATCACTGTTGTCCCCATCATCCAGCCGGCTGCTGCCTGTTGCGTAATCAATCGCCACTCCGGGCTGTACGTTATAGCAGTATACATTGAATAAAATGCCTTCGCCATTGTCCTCAACCGAAGCTGCCTCCATCAAAACACCCGATGCCACCAGATTATTACCTTCATATACAGGCGTTACACGGTACAGAACATGATTGTTCGTCTCTTTTATATAGTCCGCCACCATATTCTCAAAAGGAAGCATACCATCCACGTTCATATACCTCGTTCCGGTAATCAGATTCTTTTCATTGGCATTCTCTGCGGTCAACTGAAATCCGATTAAATGACAGCGATTGTATAAATATTTGCCGTCCACAAAATCATATTTTGCCGTCTGCCATCCGGAAGGCTTGACCTGACCGATGCTTCCCCGTTTCTCTGTTGGCATTAATTCCTGTCCGATACTTGCAAAAGCGGTACCGCATCTTCCGAGAGAATCCAGTGGACTGTAGCTCTCAAAAGCTTCTGTCGTATAATCACTTTCTTCAAAGAAAGGGACATTATCATTAATAACGATGTATGGCTCGCCGGCATAAGTCATTATGTCCGATAAATCCATATTGGCACTGGCCGTACGTACCTCTTCACATCCCGTCGTGTACAAACAAAGCAGAAGCATCCCAATCAGGGCCGCTATTTTTCTTATCTTTTGCATTTTTCTTCTCCCGTTATTCCTCTTATGTATTCTTCTCTTGTAATTTTTTCATGTGAATTTCCCGGAAATTCTTCGATATGAATCAACTTCCAATTTGACAGATCAATATTGAGATGCATATCTGCCGGATACTTTCTGTTCCATCGGTAAACAATCAGTTCCAATATTTTTTCTTCATATGAACTTAGTGTAAAATTTTCTGCAAAACAATAGTCTGCTTTACCGGCATTTTCCACGGGATTTTCGTCTATAGCGATAGAATCCTGAAAGGATTCCTCGAACTGCTTTGCTGAATATTCATTCATCCACAGCTTTTGACCATGCAGATGATTTATCATATTTAATCTTACCGCTTTATCCTGGCTTTGGCGCCGCTTATTAAAAAGCATTCCGTTGTTGTCATCTAAACAAACGATGACTTTCATTTTTTTCACTTCCTTTTTATCGGGTGTTTATTTATCCCCATAATAATAGCGACAGGACAATATACATATATTATTTTCAGAAATTTTGTATATAAGCCGATCTTTATCATTGATACGCCGACTCCAAAATCCTGCTAAATTTCCGGTTAATGGTTCCGGCTTTCCTATTCCATGATTACCATTTCGTGAAATATCTTCAATAAGGTTATTAATTTTCTTCAGTGTTTTTCTGTCTTCCGTCTGCCAGTACACATAATCCTGCCATCCGTTGTCAGTAAAAACCTTATTCATCCGTATCCACCTCAACAAGTTCATGCACAGAAATCTTTCCGCTTTCTAACTGTACCTTAGATTCCATCAACCAGTCATAATTTGCTTTATTCCCCATGACATAAACATTTTCCATTAAATTGTTATAGGACTCTTCCGAAATCATAACGATATTCTTATTATCTTTACGGGTAACAATCATTGTTTCATAATCATCTGTGACTTTATCCATATAAGTCTTCATATTATCTCGCAGAGTTGTATAATTAACAGCTAACATATCATCATCTCCTTTAATAAAGTACAGTTTTCTGTACTTATATTTTAATGTACAGTTTTCTGTACGTCAAGTATTTCCCTAAAATTATATGCCCTACAATATAAATATATACAAAAAACGAAGCTGTTGCTCCGATAGATTATTCATCTGCTTTTGCAACAACTCCGCCAAAATTCAACTATAATTACATACTTTCATGGAAGGTCCGCTTAATCACTTCCATCTGCTGTTCACGGCTCAGACGGTTAAAGTTTACCGCATAACCGGAAACACGAATGGTCAGTGTCGGATATTTTTCCGGATGCTCCATGGCATCGATTAAGATTTCCCGGTTCATCACATTGACATTGAGATGATGTGCTCCCTGAACAAAGTAGCCATCCAGAATGGAAACCAGATTGGAAACACGTTCATTTTCTGTTTTTCCAAGGGCATTCGGCACAATAGAAAATGTGTTGGAAACGCCGTCCTGGCATACCGCACGATAAGGAATTTTTGCAACAGAGTTCAGAGATGCCAGCGCCCCGTTGGTATCTCTTC
>DBGCEW010000066.1:0-7094 GCA_048357495.1 Frisingicoccus sp. | reverse complement strand
TTTGATTCTTTCTTTCAGCGTCTCATACTGTTGCTTTTCTTTTTCTTTTGCGGCTTCCAGATCCTTTTTGGTCTGTTCAAGGGCTGCCTCTGTGTTTGCCAGTTCTGTGTTTGTTGTTTCAATCTGAGCCTGAACATCCGCTAACTGGGCATCCAGAGACGCTATTTCTGCCTCTGTATTCGCCTTGTCTGTCTGCATGGAACCTAATGCCTCATTCTGTGCTTCCTTTTCCTGTTCCAATGCTTCAATCTGCTGTTCCTTCTCTTCCTGATCACCCTCGTCAACTGCCAGTGCAGTCAGACTGAATGAAAAGGCCATTACAAAAGCCATCATTAAACTGAGCAGCTTTTTGTATGTATGTCTCATAATCTAGCTCCCTTCTTATACTTTGACATGCTTTCTCAAAGTCATATAACTTCCAATAAAACCGATACCCAGACCAATTCCCAGTGAAACCGGAATCAAAACCTTGAACACCGCATTCACATCCATGAAGGTGAGTAATCTGCTTAATATGGAAAAGTGCTGCAAAACGAAGTCAATCACCATTGGATAAAGAATCCGTAAAACGATTACCGGAATACCGGAACCGATCAGACCAATGGTCATACCTTCAATAATAAACGGTCCACGGACAAAGATATCCGTCGCACCAATGTATTTCATAATTGCAATTTCTTCTTTCCGAACCGTAATACCGATCATAACTGTATTACTGATAAGGAAAATCGCAACAAATACCAAAATCAAAATAACAGCCATGGAAATATATCCGATCAGACGGCTGAAATTTGTAAAGCTGTCCGCAATAATCTGAGATGCATTCACTTCACTGACGCCATTCAGTGTTTTGATATAATCTACCAGCTCATTCTGGCGTGAAGTATCCTCCAGATATACCTGGACGCTGGCGCAGTCTGCCAGCGGATTATCCTGATCAAGCCCCGACAGGATGCCTGAATCACCATCCGGGAAATAATCCTGTTTAAAATCTTCCCATGCCTCTTCCGCCGAAATATAGGTTGTCGAACTGACCTCATCCCTCGAATCAATCAGCTTCTGCACCTCAAGCATCTCAGCTTCTGTTGTTGTCTCTTCAAAAAATACCGTAACACCGACATTGGTCTCGGCTTTGTGAATCATAAACTGGAAATTCACAACAATACAGTAAAAAATACCAAACATAAACAGACATGCGGTAATCGTTCCAACAGATGCCAGTGAAAACAACCCATTACGGCCAATATTTTTAAAGCCCTGCCGGAGTGCATAAAACATTCTACCTATCATTTGTTATTCCACCTTTTTCATCGCTGATAACCACACCCTTGTCTATCGTAATCACCCGTTTCTGCATACGTTCCACAATATCCTGATTATGGGTAACGACAACCACCGTGGTTCCACGTTTATTAATATCCTCCAACAGCATCATAATCTCCCAGGCATTCACCGGGTCCAGATTTCCTGTCGGCTCATCCGCAAGAAGAATCGGCGGATTATTCACCAAAGCCCTTGCCAGAGAAACTCTCTGCTGCTCACCACCGGACAGTTCGTTTGGAAAAGCTTCTGCCTTATCCGCAAGACCAACCATGGTCAGCATCTGAGGTACGGATTCCCGGATAACCTTTGCCGATTTTCCAACCACTCTCTGGGCAAAAGCAATATTCTCATAAACATTCCGGTCCTTTAACAGACGGAAATCCTGAAATACAACCCCCATGCCCCGGCGCATCTTCGGCACCTTTCGACGGCGCAGGCGTTCAATATTCTGACTGTTGATATAAATCCTTCCGGAAGTAGGTTCCAGTTCTTTTAATAACAGCTTAAACAGTGTTGTTTTTCCTGAACCGCTGCTTCCAACGATAAACACAAATTCGCCTTTGCGAATTCTGAGGTTAACACCATTTAAAGCAGAAACGCCTGTGCTGTAAGTTTTGCAAACGTTGTCTAAAACAATCACGTTATGACCTCCTTTTATCGCCAGTACATTGCTTTAAATATTAATACTCAAAAGTTTCCATGTATCTCATATACTTCACAACCATCAATGCAATCTTAAATGTAATCGCATCTTCAAACACTCTTAAATCCAGTCCCGTACTCTTCTGGAGTTTGTCCAGCCGGTATACCAGCGTATTCCGGTGAATGTAGAGCTGGCGGGATGTCTCCGAAACATTCAGGCTGTTTTCAAAAAATTTATTGATCGTTGTCAGTGTCTCTTCATCTAAATCATCCGGAGATTTTCCATCAAAGATTTCTTTGATAAACATCTTGCAGAGCGGCACCGGAAGCTGATAGATCAACCGTCCGATTCCCAGATTGCTATAGGCAACCACTGAACGTTCACTGTAGAAGATCTTGCCTACATCCAGAGCCATCTTCGCTTCTTTATAGGAACGGGACACATCTTTAATCTCCTGAACAATCGTTCCGAGAGCAATCCGGCATTTTGCCAGTCCTTCTCCCCGGAGAATGTCCAGCAGCCCCTTACAGGACTTCGTCAGTTCCTCATAGTTTTCATTTTCCTTCACTTCTCTTACAACAATAACGCTCTTTTCATCGACCGCTGTAATAAAGTCTTTTGTCTTTCCGGTATAGATTCCGCGGACAATCTCGAGGCCATTCGTTTCCTTATCACTGTTCAGTTCAATGATGACTGCAATACGCCGCACGTCCGTATCAATACGCAGTTTCTTGGAACGGTTGTAGATATCCACAAGAAGCAGATTATCCAAAAGCAGGTTTTTGATAAAATTATCTTTATCAAACCGCTCTTTATAAGCTACTAACAAATTCTGAGTCTGAAAAGATGCAATTTTGCCGACCATATACACATCATCGCTGTCACCCTTTGCGAGAATGACAAATTCAAGCTGATGCTCATCAAAAACTTTAAAAAACTGAAAGCCGCTGAGCACCTGACTGTCTGCAGGTGAACCAACAAAATCTAAAACCGCACTCTCATACTCTTCTGCATTATTCATTGTGGATGCCAAAACCTTCCCCTCGGTATCCATAACACACAAATCTACTCTGGTAATCGCCTTCAGGCCTTCCATCGTATTCTGTAAAATCTGATTTGAAATCATATTTATCACCCTTACTTTTATCCTATAGTCCTTTGCACATCAATTCTATTTTATATAATAGTGCAATTATGCTAAAAAGTAAAGATTTTTTTTAAGGTTTTTTATAAAACAGCCCTATGTACATTACATTTCTGTTACAAAATGATTTCATTTATGAATTCTAACACATTTCAGAATTTAATATTTACCAATTTTACTATAATGTTTTTATTAAATATGTATAGATACTTTGTAATTCAAAATTTGTAAAAGGAAATTTATTTTGAAAAAATCCATTTTATGATATACTACAACCAGAAAACAGATTTAAATATAGAAAGAAGTCGAATTATGAAAAATAAAAACGTTTTAGTCACCGGTGCCTCCAGGGGCATTGGACGGGCTATTGCCATCACCTTTGCGGAAGCCGGATGGTCTGTAGGTGTCTGCTGCCGGCACAGCACTTCGGAACTGGACGGGCTGAAAGAAGAGATCGAGTCCCGGGGCGGACGCTGTTTCTGCTATACAGGGGATATGGGAATCTACGAAAATGCCCGCAATTTCGTTGCGGAAGCTTCCGGCGCTCTGGGCCCGATCGACTGTCTTGTCAACAATGCTGGCATCTCCCACATTGGTCTTTTGAGCGATATGTCCCCCCTGCAGTGGCAGCAGATCTTACAGACAAACCTTACCTCTGTCTTTAACTGTTCCCATGAAGTCATTCCCGGCATGGTCGCCCGTCAGTCCGGAAGTATTATCAATATTTCTTCCGTCTGGGGCATCTGCGGCGCCTCCTGTGAAGTTGCCTACTCCGCATCCAAAGGCGGCGTCAACAGCTTTACCAGAGCTCTTGCCAAAGAGCTTGCTCCCAGCCATATTATGGTCAACGCCATCGCCTGCGGCGCCATTGATACTCAGATGAACCAGTTCCTTTCTCCGGAAGAACGTGCCCGGCTCATAGATGAGATTCCTGCCTGCCGCATGGGACAGCCTGAGGAAGTCGGACGCCTGGCCCTTCAGCTTGCCGGAAATCATCCCTATCTTACAGGCCAGGTGATTACCCTTGATGGCTCATGGATTTAAAAATCAAAAAGAAGGTAACTTCCAAAAGCGGTGTCAAAGGCTTTTGGAGGCTGCCTTCTTTTTCTTTATGCTTTGAGATTCTGCAGGAACCGAATCAACGCTTCAGAGCAGTTCTCCTTAACAATAATGCTCCCGGCGCCCCTTCCAATCATCAGATAAAAATTCGTTGCTGTTTCAAGCACTTTATAAATTTCCCGGTAATAAATACGGGTACTTCCAAGGACACTGACCTGTTCCATATAGTCTTCATAAAAACTGCATGAAAAAATAACATTGTGAATTCCCGGATTAGCCTCATAGGTTTTCTTCGCCTGTATGCCCAGTACAATTTTAAAAATCACAGGAACAAGCAGCGCCCCGAGAATATACGTCATGTCTCTGGTAAAGTAACTGATGCCAAGCAGTATCAGCTCCAGAACCAGCATCGTCACCGGTACCTTTCTGATTTTCCAGAGTATCGCATGGTTGTATTTTTTGTACTCAGCCAGCGTATATCTGGTTTCTGTCGTAAACATTGGTTCCATAAAATTCCCGCCCTTCTCTCAGCCCTTAAGCCGTCTCTTCAAACTGAGAATTATACAGATCTGCATAAAATCCGCCTTTTCTTAACAGCGTTTCATGATCTCCCTGTTCAATAATATCTCCGTCCTTCATAACAAGGATAACATCTGCATCTTTAATTGTCGAGAGGCGATGTGCGATAACAAAACTTGTTCTTCCCTGCATGAGATGATTCATCGCTTTCTGAATCTGTTCCTCGGTACGTGTATCCACTGAACTTGTGGCTTCATCCAGAATCATTACCGGGTTATCCGCCAGAATTGCCCGCGCAATAGTGAGAAGCTGTTTCTGTCCCTGGGACACATTGCTGGCATCTTCATTTAACTCCATCTGATATCCCCCCGGAAGTGTCTGAATAAAATGATGGGCCCGGGCTGCCTTAGCCGCTTCGATAACCTCCTCATCCGTGGCATCCAGGCGGCCATAGCGGATATTTTCCATAATCGTTCCCTTGAAGAGCCAGGTATCCTGCAAAACCATGCCAAAAAGCTCCCGGAGCTCACTCCGGTTAAAATTTTTAACATTATGACCATCGACAAGGATATTTCCGCTGTTGACATCGTAGAAGCGCATGAGCAATTTGACCATTGTTGTTTTTCCTGCCCCGGTTGGTCCGACAATCGCCACGGTCTGTCCCGGTTCTACCTCACAGCTAAAATCATTGATAACCATTTTATCCGGTTTATATCCAAAACGTACATGCTCGAAAGCGACACGGCCTTCCGGATTTTCCAGATGCACCGGGTTCTCCACAACAACATCTTCTTCCGGTTCTGCAAGAAATTCAAAAACTCGTTCGGAAGCTGCCGCCATTGACTGAAGCATATTGGATACCTGGGCTACCTGGGAAATCGGCTGGGTAAACTGACGCACATACTGGATAAAGGCCTGAATATCACCAATCTCAATGCTGCCGATAATTGTCAGATAGCCACCCACAACAGCCACCGCCACATAACCGAGATTTCCGACAAAATTCATGACCGGCATCATCATCCCTGAAAAGAACTGGGATTTCCATGCAGATACATATAAGGTATCATTTGTTTCGGAAAACTCTCTGAGAACCGCTTCTTCCCGGTCAAAGGCCTTAACAATATTCTGACCGCTGTAAACCTCTTCAACCTGACCGTTAATTTTTCCCAGATATTCCTGCTGGGTACGGAAATACTTCTGAGAAAATTTTACGACGGTTGTAATCAGAATACCGGATACGGGAAGGATAACCACTGCGATCAGTGTCATCAACGGACTGATACTCAGCATCATGATCAAAATACCGATAATCGTTGTCACTGACGTGATCAGCTGGGTCACACTCTGGTTCAGACTCATCCCCAGGGTATCCACATCATTGGTAATCCGTGACAATACTTCGCCCACTGTTCTGGATTCAAAATAATCCAATGGCATCCGGTTAATTTTCTCCGAAATTTCTTTACGCATCCGGAAGCACATTTTCTGAGAAATTCCTGTCATCAGCCAGCCCTGAACGAAGGAAAAACATGCGCTGATCACATAAAGCCCCAGCAATATGAGCATAATTTCTGCAATTTTTCCAAAGTCAATGCCGCTGCCTCCCGAAAGTTTGGAAACAAGACCATTAAAAATCTCTGTCGTTGCCTTACTTAAAATCTTTGGCCCGACAATATTGAATGCGGTACCACAGATTGCAAAAATCACGACAAATACCAGGGCTATTTTATACTTGCCCATATAATTCAGCAGTCTGCCCACACTGCCCTTAAAATCCTTTGCTTTTTCTCCCGGCATCATTCCCGGGCCCCCCATCGGTCCATGTCTTCGCGCCGGATGTCTTCTTTCTTCACTCATGATGCCCGGCCTCCTTTCAATTCAGATTCAGATAACTGGGATCTGGCGATTTCCTGATAAGCCTCGCAGTTTTTCAGGAGTTCCTCATGATTTCCAATTCCTGCAATGCGGCCCTCATCCAGAACAATAATCTGCTCCGCATGAAGAATCGTGCTGATCCGCTGAGCCACAATAATCACTGCCGCATCGGAAACCTTTTCTTTCAATGCGCGGCGCAGAACCACGTCGGTTTTATAATCCAGCGCAGAAAAACTGTCATCAAACAAAAAGACTTTCGGGTCCTTGGCGATAGCTCTGGCAATGGACAGACGCTGCTTCTGCCCTCCGGAAACATTGGTTCCGCCCTGGGCAATCGGACTCTGATAGGTATCCTTCTTGGTTTCAATAAATTCCGTAGCCTGGGCCACTTCTGCTGCACACTTCATCCCCGCATCCGTAATCCAGTCACCGCCAAATTTAATATTAGACTCAATGGTTCCGGAAAAAAGTACCCCTTTCTGAGGAACAAATCCAAGAATGCTCCGCACTTTATTTTTTGACAGCTCC
>DBGCEW010000065.1:0-3019 GCA_048357495.1 Frisingicoccus sp. | reverse complement strand
TTATCCGGGATGGGATTTGGTATTATCAGTGGCCTTGCCCGAGGGATTGACGGTGCAGCCCATATGGGGGTCCTTAAAAGAAATGAACCGGATGGAAAAACCTGGGGGATTCTTGGATGCGGACTGAATATCTGTTATCCCAGAGAACATTTTAAAATTTTTCAGCAGATGAAAAAACGGGGCGGCATTATCAGTGAGTATTCGCTGGATTCAGTACCCGAAGCGTGGCATTTTCCCATGCGTAACCGTATTATCAGCGGCCTGGCCGACGGTATTCTTATCATAGAAGCCAGAGAACGGAGCGGCGCCTTGATTACAGCGGATATGGGGCTTGAGCAGGGGAAGAATATTTATGCGCTGCCAGGGCCTTTTAACGGCGATTTGAGCGTCGGGTGCCACCGCCTGATCCAGAATGGGGCGAAGCTTGTTTTTCGCCCGGAAGACATCGGTGAAGACTATGGCGAAAGGGTGAGGGAATCCAAAGGGTTCACAGGCGAATTAAAACTTCCACTTGATAATTCAGAACAATTGGTGTATGCTAATTTAAGTTTAAACCCGAAAGACGTAAATACGATTTCTCTGGAATGCGGACGCCCTCTGGCTGAAACATTGCATATTCTTTTGAATCTTGAATTAAAAGGAATGATACGTCAGATTGGGAAAAATTTGTATATAAAGCAATTGTAAAAGTGTATTAAAAGGCGGGGGCGCCTTGGACAATAGACATGAGATAGTGGAGGGTATTATGGCAAAGTATTTGGTTATTGTGGAATCTCCTGCGAAAGCCAAAACCATTAATAAGTTCCTTGGCTCGAATTATCAGGTTGTAGCATCAAACGGTCATGTGCGGGACCTGCCGAAAAGCCAGATGGGGATTGATATTGAAAATGATTTTGAACCGAAATATATAACGATCCGGGGTAAGGGCGATATTCTTGCAATGCTTCGAAAAGAGGTAAAAAAAGCGGATAAAGTATATCTTGCAACAGACCCTGACCGGGAAGGAGAGGCAATCTCATGGCATCTTGCAAACGCTTTGAAGTTAGAAGGCAAGCAGATTCACCGGATTACCTTTAATGAAATTACAAAGACTGCGGTAAAGAGTTCGATTAAACAGGCCAGAGATATTGATATGGATCTGGTTGATGCCCAGCAGGCGCGGAGAATTCTTGACCGTATGGTGGGATATAAAATCAGTCCGCTGTTATGGGTAAAAGTAAAAAGAGGACTTTCAGCAGGACGTGTTCAGTCGGTTGCTCTGAGAATTATCTGTGACCGGGAAAAAGAGATCGATTCTTTTATACCGGAAGAATATTGGACACTGGATGTTCTTCTGGATGTAAAGGGCGAGAAAAAACCTTTGACGGCCAAATTCTATGGCAGAGATAAAGAAAAGATGGAAATTCGTTCAAAAAAGGAACTGGATGAAATTCTGTCAGATCTGGAAGGGCATCCATATAAGATTTTTAATATAAAAAATGGTGAACGGTCTAAAAAGCCGCCGATACCTTTTACAACAAGTACCCTGCAGCAGGAAGCTTCCAAACTGCTGAACTTTTCCACACAGAAGACGATGCGGATTGCACAGCAGTTGTATGAAGGGGTTGATATTAAGGGGAACGGAACCGTTGGTCTGATCACTTATCTGAGAACCGATTCCACCCGTATATCTGAGGAAGCGGATGAAGCTGTCCGGAAGTTTATCGGTGAGGCCTATGGCGAATCCTATGTGATTCATCAGGTGAAAGACGGAAAGAAGAATGGAAAGATTCAGGATGCCCATGAAGCTATTCGTCCATCCAACAGCGAAATGACACCGACCAGAGTAAAGGAATCTCTGTCAAGGGATCAGTTCCGGCTATATCAGTTGATTTGGAGCCGGTTTGTGGCCAGCCGTATGTCCGAGGCTGTCTATGCCACGACCACGGTGAAGATTGATTGTAACGGTTATATTTTTACCGTGACGGCATCAAGGATTAAATTTGAAGGTTTTCTTTCTGTATATAAACATGCGGCGGATAAGGCAGAAGCCAATGTACTTCTGAAGAAACTGACGGAAGACAGTGAACTGAGCTTTAACAGTTTTGAAAGTAAACAGCATTTTACCCAGCCACCGGCCCACTTTACAGAGGCTTCCCTTGTAAAGACGCTGGAAGAACTGGGAATCGGACGCCCGAGTACCTATGCGCCGACCATTACGACCATTATTTCACGCCGTTATGTGGCAAAGGAAAATAAAAACCTGTATGTGACAGAACTGGGAGAAGTGGTAAACCAGATTATGAAAGAAGCATTTCCGAGCATTGTCGATGTTTCCTTTACGGCGAATCTGGAATTTTTGCTGGATAAAGTCGAGGAAGGCGCTGTTAATTATAAGACGGTTGTCCGGAACTTTTATCCGGATCTGGAAGAGGCGGTTCAAAAGGCGGAAAAAGAGCTGGAACAGGTGAAGATTGAAGATGAAGTTTCCGATGTTGTCTGCGACCAGTGCGGACGCCACATGGTGATTAAGTATGGACCCCACGGAAAGTTTCTTGCCTGTCCGGGCTTCCCGGAATGCCGGAATACGAAGACCTATTTTGAAAAGATCGGTGTGTCCTGTCCGAAATGCGGCAAGGATATCGTGATACGAAAGACACAGAAGGGGCGTAAATATTACGGCTGTGAGGATAATCCGGAATGTGATTTTATGACATGGCAGCGTCCGTCCGGAAAGATATGTCCGAAGTGTGGCAATGCATTGCTTATCAAAGGCCAGAAACTTGTATGTGCCGATGTTTCCTGCGGTTACAGAGAGAACATTCAGGAAACAGAAAAATAATGAATAATAGACCCGATAGAGATGAATCATTTCTTTCAGGTCTATTTTTTTTCTGTAAAAGCGGTTGGATAGATGCTATTAACTTATAAAGCAAGGAATTATTTGGAATTACTTTATTTGTTTGTAAAAATTTGAAAAATAGTTGTTTCATTAGGACAATTATGCTAAAATATGATTAAGATGGCAAGTTCAGAAAAG